>CAZMPB010000032.1:0-23637 GCA_964567775.1 uncultured Bacteroidales bacterium | reverse complement strand
GAAATAAAGATTAACAAGCCTTTCAGTTATGTGGCAAGAAGTAAATACCCTAATATAATTATTAGATAGGCCTGACAATCGATTTTCACCCCGTGACTTGCGAATTTGAGGTTATGCTCCAAAGACCCCGGTTCCTAACAATCATTTAGGCCGGAGTGATACAAAATAATCATAGCCTGTTTTATAATTCCATGTGGTATTAAAAAGCAACAAGGACGAAAAATACACTTAGGTTATTTTTCGCCCTTGTTGCAAAAGACATGTTATTGAGGATTATCCCGGACTAACTGCTAGCGAATGGGGTTAATCTTTCACAAATTTCTTCATCCAGTAGCCTTCTTCGCTTTCCACTTTCAGCAGGTACATTCCCTGTTCAAGGTTTTGCAGGTCGATAATGGTCTTATACGTATTGAATGCTTGTTGAATAAGTAATTTACCTTGAATATTGTAAATCAAAATAGTACCATTGTTATTCGTTTTAGAAAAATTGGAGATTTTCTCAATGGTCAGGCTTTCTTTTGCCGGATTAGGATAAACGGCAAACTGATTTTTCAAGTCGGCTGTTTCGGAAATCCCTTCAGGTAATGTAATGGAGATATCGTCAATATATAAGTTCCAGCCGCTTAAAGTGCTGTAAACGTTAAAGCCGAGAAAGTAATTTCCACTGCCATAATCATTCACATTAAAATCAGCCGATGCCAGTGTGTAGCTTGTGTCGGTAATGTTGTCCAGATCAATGATGGTTTCGGTAAATGCCGCGGTGGAAGATGGCGCCTGACACAGGTGTACCTTCAGTTTTTCCGGATAATTATAATCCTGTCCCTTATAATAAAAAATCAAACCATATAGCTGCCCGGAATCCAGTTGGATACATTTTGAGAACAACCAGTCATTTGCCGGTTCATTCGGATTAAAATTATAAATTGCACAGCTCGAATTATTAACACCTCCGTTATCATATAAAGACCAGGTGAAATAATCCGTGTTTTCATCTTCGACCAGCAACTGAGCATTCACAGCCTCGTTTTCGAAATCAACAGTATAGGGTATTACAGCAGGAGTGTAATTTTCAACCTGATGTTTAAGGGTGTCATTAAAAGCATTCATATCATTATTCATGACGCTGTAAATTTTAAGATCGTGCATGGCCAGGGCAGACAGGTCGCATAGATTCACAAAAGTATATTCCATTTCTTCCAGTGAATTGAGAGAAAAAGGCAAGGGTTCCGAATACGTGTTACCACCGATGGAGAAAGCCACCTCGGCGCTGTCAACGGTTTGCGTGCCATAGTTTTTCACAATTACGGTTACCTGCTCTTCGGTACCAAGTTCACAGGAAGACACCGGTGATAGTATGCCGGAAACGCCGACATCAGCATAATCGCAATGGCCGATAAATGGCACTTCTTCGAAAAGTCCTGTAAAATCATCGTCGTAAACAACAGAATTGCCGTTAAAAAAGATCTCATAATACGCCGGAGGCGACATGCCATCACCATAATCGTCGAAAATGGTAAAGCCATAGCAAAGGTTGGTGTCCACGCACATATCTGTGGTGTAATAAGCGCTGGTGTCTGTCATCACATCGGACGAACCATAAAGATCATACGTGTAATTATTGTATACCTCCCAGTAAGTTTCTGTGGGATAATTATCTGTTTGGACATCAATACTTATCAGCCCATTGCCTGTAATGACCCTGTAATAAGCGGTATCGTTACTTGTGTTTTGATCAGATGTATAGCTTGTATTAAACTGCATCTTGTAAACCAGCGGCTGCGAAAAATTAAATGTGCCGGTAAATGTAACATCAAGCGTCGCGAAACTGTTCATCGCAGTGGTGACGTTTTTATTGTAATCAATACCGTTCAGATTCATGTGCAGCGTGAAATTTCCCGAACTGTTCAACCCGTAATTTCTGAGACGAACCGTAATGCTCTCGTTGCTGCCTAATGTGCAGCCGGAGGATAAGACAGGGGAAATCACATCTTCAATACCCACATCGTTGTTGGTCACTACGGAAGAAAGATCGTAACCAAAAATGCGCTGGCGCTGAACAATGCCTCCCAGAGTGACCGTTCCCGTTACCAGATTCGATTTAATAAAAAGGCCTCCCGCTATTGGGTCCATAAGGTCAGAAGCCACATCATCCGTGCAGTCATGAATAATGCCTGTTTGTTCACCTGTCGAAATTTTGATCATCACAATATCGCAACCGTAACCGCCCTGGTCAAACACCCATAAATAGGGGCCTCCTGCAGTGGTATTGTCAAAAGCAGAGCCATACATTCCATACAAATTATGATCTAAAGCGCTGATGGTATTTATTACGGTTCCTGACTGATTCACCAGGTAGATATCGCTGTCCCAGTCGCCGACCCAAAAAGCGCTGTTGGTATTATCATAGGCAATGTGTCTCACGCTGATATAGGCAGGACAAACAATAGAATCAACGATCTGATGCGTGGTGAAATTCATTTTATAAATAACATTGGTTGCATCAGAACCGTAAAAATAAGTACCGTCATAGGCCATGTCCCTGATGCCGGTAAGCGGCAGGGAGAACTTTCCGTTGGAAGTGCCATTCAGGTTATACACAAAGATGGTGTCAGAGTTCCATTGCGAAACGTAAAACCGACTACCGTCTGTTTCAATGCCACTGCCGATCGTAACATCATGAGCGAACTGCACATCCCATATGCCGTTGCTTTTTTCCAATCCCTTATTCGTTGACAATTTATTATCGGATTGTAACGATCTATTATCTGACCTTTTGAATTTGGAATCATCCCTGGATATCGATGTAGCTTTAAGGTCACTATTCTTTTTTAAAGCAGGTACTTTTTCAACTCCCTGGAGGACCCGGGTATTAACTTTGTTTTGTGCACCTGCCGTAAGGAAAGCGCCTAATATAATGGCTAAAAGAAATATTCTTTTCATCTTATGTTACTATTAAACTGAACAAATTAATAAAATCGAGATTTTACAGAACCGCCCGTAATTAATTACCATTGCTTACAACGATCTTTTTACTTACCCTGGCCTGTGGCGTTTCTATGACCAGGCAATAAAGTCCGTTCGCCAGCGGCAATGAAAGTGAAATCTCATTTTCGCCGTTAAAATTATCCTGAACGCTTGTGTAAATAACCTTACCTAACATATCCGTTATGCAAAAGGCTTTCACCTCGGCTGTTTCAGAAAACTTTATGCTGAACTGTCCGCTGTTGGGGTTTGGGTAAATCTGAGCGATATCTTCTTCAGGATCTTCGTATTCAATGCCGGTGAAATCTTTAGACATTTTAACGAAGTTAGCAGTAAATCCGGGTTTTTTTGTTGTTGCATTTGAGGTAAAGTGGACCAGCATTTTGCCCGAACTCGCAGTAACCGCACCTGGGATGGTCGTTCCGCTGTATGTTCCCAATAATGGAGCGGCCGTGGTTTCTCCGTTGTAAATTTTAACAAAGTCAAGACCGGATTCTGTATTGAACGCTGTAAAGGTGAGTTGAACAGAACTTGCACCTGTCGGTTTGATAAGCCACTTACAATCGGCATTATTATCATAATATTGGCTGCCGCTTCCATCGGTGATCGTGCCGGAATTGCTTGTCAGGGTAGTGGTGCCGGAACAGAACGATACCGTAGAAGTATAGGTCGCTGACCATCCTGATTTTGTTACGGAGGCATTGGTTACGAAGCGAAGAAGCATTTTACCGCTGCTCGCTGTAACGGCGGCTGGTTTTGTTGATCCGCTGTAGGTGCCTAATAATGGGGCATTTGTTGTAGTTCCGTTATATATATATAATTTATCATTAGCACTTTCCGTATTAAAGGATTTGAAAGTGAGTTTTACTGTTGCCGCATTTGTAGGAGAAATCAGCCAGTAACAATCAGAGTTATTGCTGTAGTTATAGCTGCTGCTACCATCGCTCAGTGAGCCGGTGGCGGCATTAAGCGTTGTGGTGCCGTTGCAGTAAGTAGTAACAGGGTTTCCAACATAATTAGCGCTCCAGCCTGCCCTGATAGTAGAATTATCAGAAGTAAAATGGATCAGCATTTTCCCTGAAGAAGCCGTTATTTGTGCCGGCAACGTGGTACCACTGTATGTTCCCAATAATGGAGAAGCTGTGGTTTCGCCATTATATATCTTCACGAAATCGTAATTAGATTCTGTATTAAATGCCGTAAAAGTTAAGGTTACTGAACCTGCATTCGTCGGTTTAATAAGCCATTTGCAATCAAGGTTGTTGGCATAATCGTTTGAGCCGCTACCGTCAGTTACCGTGCCGGTTGTGGCAGTTAATGTCTGCTGACCTGAACAAGCACATGCCGTGGTAGAAGGTTTAATTCCAATGATAGCACCCACAGATGAATTAAATGAGTATGAAGAAGGGCTGAGTGCGTTCAATAAAAAATACCCATCACAACTGCCACCCCATCCCCAATTGATATGAAAATAATCGGTAGCGTTGTACCCGTCGCAAACAAAGCCGTGTCCTGCTTTAGCCGTTTGGTCATAGCCGTTGATAAGAACTACGCGGGCTGCATCAAGTTCTGCTTTTATTAAGTTAGCCCATTGTATTTCAGAATATGATGTTTTATACACATATTGGGTGGTAGAAGCATATTTAAAGGTATTGACAAGAGCTTTTCTGACATCCGTGGTATATGCAGAAGACCCGTTGGGGCCGTAATCCATGTTAATAGAAACCCCTGCATGATACAGAAGTGTTGCTGCTGCCTGATTGTTTGCAATCAGCTTGTTGGGCATAGAGGCCCAGTCGTAGGTTGTGGCCGCAAAGTTGGCAGAGATGGTTCCGTAGGTAGGGCTGGTATAAGATTTTGAGCCGACTCCCTGGGCCGGATAGTTATAATATTTCAAAACCTGTGAAAAAGCGGTGGCAACACAGCCCGTCGGGCACCTGCCACATCTGGTTGTCCCCAGGGAGGCGTCTGCGGGGCACATGGCGTTGTAGTAGCATCCCTGCGACCAGGTAGTTGTAGTCATAGGAGATACGGCAGCTAATGTCTGTGTTGATTTCAGAAAATTAGGATTTTCATAAATAGCCCAGTCTTCGTTGACTTCATAATTATTATTGCTTACATCATCACTAGCGACTTGATATATCTGGTCGTTATACTGGCCGATCATCCAGTCCAGACAGCAGGGCAGATCATTCATATCAAAAACACCGGTAGAAGAATAACCCAGCACCGGCTTTATTCTTTCATCCGCAGCCACCATCACAAAACCGCCTTCATCCATATTGAAAACATAAAATGTAGGTACTTCATGAACATAAAATGTTTTTTCATTTAACACCTGAACATTGGCAAGGGATTTTGTAGCTGTCGAAAAATTTTCATTATAAATGTTTTTAGCTACGGTTTTGGCTCTTTCGACAGATACGAGCTGTGCCCATGAACAGGAAAGAAAAAACATGATGGCTAATCCGGTCAATACTGTTTTTAAATGATTTCCCAAAAAACTTTTGAATAGTCGATTTTTTTTCATTTGATTTTATTTAATGGTTGATAAAATTTATTTTATGAGGTTGGCAAACAATAATGAAAATTTAAGCAAAAATAATTAAATTTGAGAATAAAAGAATAAATTTTCCCGATACGAAATGTTTATTACTGCTTTATTCACTCACAAATTGAAGGTTTGTTTCCGAATTGTTAGCGGCATTAAATCTATTTGCAAATATTTTCTTTGCGTTTCCCGGACGGATAGTTTTTCGTACAACAATTCGTTGGATGAATCAAACATTTGGTACTATTCCATTGTAAAATTGCAAATGAACACCTATGCCCCAAAGCAAAGTTTTGCCTTTAATAAATAATTACAGGCATATAATTACCGGCTTCATGATAAATCACTAATTTTGAAGCTCAAAATATTGTGATGCGGCTCCAGAAAAATTATTCATCAAGGCGTTATGTTATATCTGCCATTTTTTTGGTTTTTGGCATCATTTTCCTGATCCGCCTGTTTTATATACAGGTAATTGACGACACGTATAAATCCTCCGCAAGGAACAACGCTTTCAGATATATTACCGAATATCCGGCCCGCGGACTGGTATACGACCGAAACGGGAAACCCCTCCTTTTCAATGAGGCGGCTTACGACCTGATGGCCATTCCGCGACAGATAAAAAAAGATTTTGACACCCTGAAGTTTTGTAAGTTGACCGGAATTGACCGTGTGGCGCTGAGAAAGAAACTAAAAGCGGCTAAAACTTACTCTCCGTATCTGCCAACAATCGTCGAAGAAAAACTACCAAAAGAAACCTATGGCATGTTGCAGGAAAAGCTGTTGGAATACCCGGGGTTTTATATTCAGACAAGAACTATCCGTAATTATCCTCAGCCTTATGCGGCCCAGATATTGGGTTACATAGGCGAAGCGACCCCCGAACTGATCAGCAATGACGAATATTATCGTCCGGGCGATTATGTGGGGATCAGCGGCCTTGAGAAGTCATATGAAAAAGATCTTCGTGGAAAAAAAGGATATCATATCATCATGGTGGATGTTCATGGCCGGGACATGGGAAGCTACATGAACGGAAAATATGATCTGAAAGCCAAAGCCGGGAAAAAACTATTTACCAGTCTTGATATAGAACTGCAGTCCTATGCCGAAAAGCTGCTTCAGGATAAACGCGGCAGCGTTGTAGCGATTGATCCTAAAACAGGCGGTATCATTGCCATTTCGTCAAGCCCGACCTACGATCCCAATATTCTTGTAGGCCGCGACAGAACCAAAAATTATGTCAAACTAATCGCTGATAAAAACCTGCCTTTATTCAACCGCGCCTTATCGGGCCGTTACCCTCCCGGATCAACATTTAAGCCTTTGACGGGACTTATCGGGCTTCAGGAAGGTGTTCTGAATACAAGTATTGCTTATCCTTGCTACGGGGGCTTCCCGCTGGGGAACGGGAAAATGGTAAAATGTCATGGGCATTATTCTCCGATAGCACTTCACGGTGCGATACAGACATCGTGTAATGCTTATTTCTGTAAGGTGTTTAAAACAATACTCGAAAATAAAAAATATGAAAACACCACGGCTGCCTTTAATGAATGGCGCAGACAAGTATTAACTTTCAGCCTGGGAAAGAAGCTGGGTGTTGATTTACCGAGTGAATCCAGCGGGAATATACCTACCAGCGATTATTACAACAAGTATTTCGGGAAAAACAGGTGGCGGGCATTAACGGTAATCTCTCTGGCTATTGGCCAGGGCGAAATTTTAATGACCCCCTTACAAATGGCAAACTTTGCTGCTATCATTGCTAACCGCGGATATTATTATACCCCGCATATTGTAAGGGCAATAGGCAATGAAAAAGCATATAATAAAAAATACCTTAAAAAAAATGTAACCAGCGTGGACGCTCACTATTATAATTATATCGTTGAGGCAATGTATGCCGTGGTTGAAGGCGGTACGGCACATAATGTAAAGATGGACAGCATAAAAGTCTGCGGAAAAACCGGTACTGCTCAAAATGCAGGAAAAAACCACTCTCTATTTATCGCGTTTGCCCCAAAGGATGATCCACAGATCGCTATAGCCGCAGTGGTTGAAAATTCGGGATATGGCGCTACATGGGCAGCGCCGGTAGTCAGCCTGATGATAGAGAAATATCTTACACACAAGATAAAACGAACCGACCTTGAAAAGCAGATTATGGAGTCGAAATTAATTGATAACAACCAATGAGCCGGTCGCGTGACACAAGATCGAATATCGACTGGGTGCTGGTGGCCCTGTACGTGTTTTTTGTGAGCGTGGGATTACTGAATATTTATTCTGCAGGATATTCCGATCAAAACAAAGGCTTTTTCGACTTTTCTCAGGAATACGGCAAACAAATTATCTGGATTGCTGTTGCCTTTGTAATCGTTCTGTGTATCCTAATCATCGAAGCCCGTTTTTTTTCAACATTTGCTTATATCATTTATGGCCTGGCAATGCTCGTGCTTATCATTACATTGTTTGTTGGCAAAGAGGTACACGGGTCACGTTCCTGGATAATCATTTCTGAATCGATAAGATTTCAGCCGCTTGAACTGGCAAAATTCGCGACGAATCTTGTGCTTGCAAAGTTTTTGAGCCAGATCGGTATCAGAATACAGGATATGTCAACGCGCTTGAAGGCCTTTGCCTTTATAGCCTTTCCCGTGATCATGATACTGCTGCAGAACGAAACAGGTTCGGCGCTCGTTTTTGTTGCTTTTATCTTTATTCTTTACCGTGAAGGCCTGTCGGGGAATATTCTGATCATCGGCTTCGCAACGATCATATTATTTATCTTTTCTTTGTTGATCAATAAGTTTATCGTCAGTGGTTTCATTCTGGCCGGGGCCGCGATGTTGTTCTTTTTTATCCGCAGAAACAGAAAGAATATTATGACTTATTCCTTTATTGTTGCAGGGATCATAGGTTTTGTCTTTAGTGTAAACCTGATTTATGAACACACGTTGCAGCCTCATCAGCAAAAACGTATTGATGTGTTATTAGGTAAAATCTCGGATGTGAAAGACGCTGGGTATAATGTAAATCAGTCAAAGATAGCCATTGGTTCCGGTGGGTTTTTAGGAAGGGGCTTCTTACATGGTACCCAAACAAAATATAAGTTTGTTCCCGAGCAGAACACCGATTTTATTTTTTGTACGATAGGCGAGGAATGGGGGTTTATCGGAAGCGGTGTGGTTCTGATCATGTTTTTCTTTTTTATCATGCGGATACTTTATATTGCCGAACGGCAACGCTCGGCATTCAGCCGTATTTACGGATACGGCCTTGCCTCCATCATATTTTTTCATGTGCTGATCAACATCGGTATGACCATTGGGCTTGCTCCTGTGGTGGGAATACCCTTGCCATTCATCAGTTATGGCGGTTCCTCGCTGCTGGCGTTCACCATCATGCTGTTCGTATTTATAAAGCAGGATGCAAGCCGTATGCAGGCGCTGTAAGAATAGACCGTTCTTTAATAATGAACAATCTTCACTGTTTTCGTCACATTATCATTTCCGGATTCCAGATAGTACGTACCCTTTGACAAATTCAATTTGTCAGCATTGATGTTTATGCTGTGTTTTCCTGCTGTGAATATCTTGTCTAAGATTAGTATCTCTTTCCCTATCACGTCGATAAGTTTTATTTTGAAATACTGATCGGAGCTAACCTGAAAAAACAAGGTGGTATTTTCCCTGAAAGGATTGGGGTAAACAGAAAAAGCCAGATCATCTTCATTTTCGTCAAGACCGGTTGTTGCACTGACCACTAAGCCATTTGAATAGCAACTGTTTATTAATCCTGCCCCGTTTACAGTTTTTACACTGAAATAATATGTCTGGCCGTTGGTAAGCGATAGCCCTGATTTTGTTACAGAAGTGTTCAAGGCATTATCTGTCCAGGCCACAACATTTGTGTCGCCCGGGGCTGTTCCTATTGCGTACCAGTATCTCAAAATTCCTGAATTTGCATCGCTGGATGCAGCCCAGTTTGCCGAAAGTGTTGTCAGTGAGGTGGTCGTGCTGATGTCGCTTCCTGTGCCATCATTAACAGCGCCGCATACCGGGATGGTCCAGTCTATGTTCAGGTTGTAATAATCGATAGCAGAAAGATTGCCGGCAGCATCGTTTACAATAGATTTTATTTTTGCGCCATAGGTCGTTGGATTCGGGTTCTGGTAACGAATATCATTGGTCGGTGCAGCGCCGACAGTAACCGTAACGGAAGGATACCTCGACCTGTATACCTTTAGTTCATCAACCGATGCAACGCAATTTCCCGTACGAAAAGAAATATAACTTCCCTGGCCTGTAAGAGGGTTTGGGTCTGTCCATCGGCCAAGCAGCACATCATCGCGGTAAACGTCAATTTTTCCGGTAATCCTGTCAAAAATCACCTTAAGGTCGTACCATTGCCCGAATGTTGTTGTAATATTGTCCACCACCAGCGTCTGTGTAAAAACATCGTTCATCACTTTGTAAAATTCGAGTTTTGATGTTTCCTGGCGGAAAAAGATGAAATATGAATTTCCGCGGTTGGGAAGGCTTCCGTTGTCGCTGAAAAAATGGAATCCGAAGCGGTGCTGGGTTGTTCCGGTAGGGTCAAGTTTATAAGAAAAATTATAAATGTAACTGTTCGAAAGATTTTGGTTTAAGGCCGCATAAATATTCGTGTTGTTTACTGAATTATCCGTCTGAACAAGTTTTCCCAGGGTAACATTCCAGGTTCCGCTACTGGCAGGCACGGCCCAGACAGAAGAATTATATGTGTCGAAATTATCGGCAAAGAAACCGTTTTGTGCATTGGCATGCCATTCGGTACCGTTCAAGTCAAGCACCTGGTAGTAACGTTTACTAATACCCGAACCGCCTGCATTGTCAGTGTCTGTAAAGTTGGCCGTGAAGTCTTGTGTTTGCCAGTTTCCGCTGACACTGGTAAGGGTTGTTGGCGCAACATGATCCGTAAAACATTGCCAAACGGCCTGCCAGCCCGTGCTCACAGTAGCTCCGTCCGATTTGAATTTCAGCGTCAGGGATGGCCCCGTAGAATTTATGGTTCCCGGACTATTTGCCCCATGATAAGCGCCGATAAGGGGTGAAGCAGTACTTGGCCCGTCATATATTTTTAGTGAATCATAATTTGCTTCGGTGTTAAAAGAAGAAAAGGCCAGTGAGAGTGACGTGGCGCCTGTTGGAGCTATCGTAAAAGTATAATTTTCACTATTGTAATAATTCCGTTCCGGCCCACCCATGTCATAGATGGTGTCGGAACAGTTAACAACCGCGCAACTTGAAAATTTATCACGTATTTTATTCCATATATCAGTAAACCCATTATCATAACCTAATGCCCAAATTCCGATCCCTCCTATACCCCGCTGATTGACCATATCAAAACGTTTGCCTAAACTGTAAGCATCATTGATCCAGCATTGGTACCATTGTGTTCCCGACTGGAATGGATAATAGGGAGTGTATGAGGTTGCATTCCATTGTTTGTTCGAATAATTACCACTGGTATTTGTCCTAACCACATTATATGTAACCGCGGTTCCCGAAGCGGTTGTCGCCGCGCCTGCGGCATCGCTTGCCGTAGCCCATTGTTCGCCGTAGTATGGCAAACCTAAAATAAGTTTTGATGGAGGGACATTCTGATTCAGGTAATAGGTAACCGATTTTGTTAATGTGTAGTTATAGCTTGTAATAAAATTATATAAGGGATCGCAAGGGCCGGCAATGGAAGATCCTCCATAATAATAATTATACCCCATGATGATGAACATATCCACATAAGGAGCAAGTGCGCGTGCCGAAAATTTATTTGCAACCCATTCTACCGCCGGCAGACAATAACTAACCTGTGACCCGGGTATGGATGCATGCATCTGTGTGCAAAGGTCGATCATGAAAGTTTTAAAGTTTGCAGAATCAGAGCTTTTCAAGTCTTCAAAATCAATATTGACACCATTGGCTCCGCGGGCCTGAATTAGATTGATCAGATTCGTAATAAGCGTTTGCCGTGCTGTGGAATTTGCCAGGAAAGAAGTTAGCTGGGACTGATTCATCAGTGTAACACAAAGATCTACTTTAACTCCGTTGGCAAGAGCCATATTTACAGCCGCATCATTGGCCCAGTTATGAGTGCTGATGGCGTTTCCTGTTGAATAATCAAGTTCATAAGAGAAATGACATAAATGTGAAAGCAGGTTCCACTGATAATTTAAGTAGGTAGATCCTGCCCAGTATGGATTCCAGCCATACACCACTTTATTTAATGTGCAAACGGTTTTCTGTTTTGGCAAGACTGTTCGTGTCATTCCCGGGTTTTCAGCTAAAAACAAGCTGTCCCATTCTTTTTCATTCTGGAAATTAAAAACACGGTAATGTTCGCTTTGTTCCTGATGTATTGATTTATAATGTATCGTGCCAACACCCTGCGTAAATCCGGTATCCTGAGCCGGGTCGTTCTGAAGCAATATTCCTTGATCGGCTTTTATTGAAGAACTTTTTGTGTGGAACAGACTATCAATTGTTATTTGAGAATAGCCTGATAATGTTGCTGAAACGAAAATAATTAAAATGATATTTCTCATAATACGGCAATAATAATAGGCCTGAAAATTAATATTTGATCAACCGTGCAGAAGCGGAAAATTTGTCCGAATATAGTTTAATTGCGTATATTTCATTAGATTTAAATTTATTTGAGTCTATTATAATGCTATTATTTCCTGCAGAATAAATTTTGTTCGCGACCTGTATCTCCCGGCCCAGTATATCTGTAAGAGAAATTTTGACCTGCTGTGTCTGGTTTAAATAAAAATTCAATGTCGTGTTTTCGTTGAACGGATTTGGAAAAACTGAAATGATCCGGCAAAATTCGTTTTCTGTAATATCAGTAAACTCGCTGACCAGCACCCCGTCTGAATAGCAACTGTTTATTAATCCTGCCCCATTTTCGGTTTTCACTGTGAAATAATAAGTCTCACCGTCAGTAAGCGTTAGCCCTGATATGGTAACAGAAGTGTTCAACGCATTATCTGTCCAGCCAACAACATTGGTGTCCCCCGGGCTTGTTCCTATGGCGTACCAGTATCTTGCAATTCCGGAATTAGAATCGCCGGATGCTGTCCAGTTTGCAGCCAGCGTAGTCAACGATGTGGTCGTACTGTCGTCATTTCCCATGCCATCATTAACAGAACTGCATACCGGGACTGTCCAGTCAATGTTGAGGTTGTAATAATCAATGGCTGACAGATTTCCTGCGGCATCGTTGACAATGGATTTTATTTTTGCGCCGTAAGTGGACGGATCCGGGTTCTGGTAACGGATGTCGTTTATGGATGAAGTGCCAACAGTAACGGTGACAGAAGGGTATCTTGACCTGTAAACCTTAAGTTCGTCAAAGTAAACCTTACAATGTCCGGTGCGGAACGAGATATAATTTCCAGCCGTGGTAAGAGGGCTTGTATCCGTCCATGTTCCCAGCAGTATATTATCGCGGTATACAACAATTTTACCTGTGATCCTGTCAAAAATGACCTTGATATTATACCATTGTCCGAAATTAGTCAGCACATTGTTCACGCACAACACCTGTGTAAATGCATCGTTCACCACTTTGAAAAATTCGAGTGTTGATGTTTCCTGACGAAAAAAGATGAAATAGGAATTTCCCCTGTTTATGAGGCTCCCATTATCAGAATGAAAATGAAACCCGAAGCGGTGCTCGTTTGTTCCGTAGGTGGCCGCATCCATTTTAACATAAAAATCATAAAGGTAACGATTCGAAAGGGTCTGTTTTAATGCCGCGTAAATATTGGTATTATTTACTGAACTATCTGTCTGGACAAGTTTTCCGCCGTGGACTTCCCATGTTCCGCTGCTTGCAGGAACAGTCCAAACAGACGCATCGTAGCTATCAAAATTATCGCCAAAGAATCCTCTTTGCGCGTTGGCGTGCCACTCAGTTCCGTTGAAATAGAGTACCTGGTAAAAACTTTTTTCGACACCTGAACCTCCAGCATTATCGGTATCTGTAAATGTTGCCGTAAAGTTTTGTGTCTGCCAGTTACCGGCCACACTGGTAATTGTTGTCGGAGGTGTATGATCCATAATTACGGCAACATGTACCGGAGAGCTTTCATTGTTTAATTTATCACAACTGGTAACCGCATAAGTAAGGCCCGGAAACGAAGCATATGTAATGCTATCAGTAAAATTAGTAACAGAATCGGGTATGAACACTAATATCTGTTTTGGATCTGCAATATTCACAGAATTCCCATCTGTGCATCGGTATACAACAAAATATTTTGCAGTATCACCATCACTTGCTGCAAGAGGTTTCTGCCAGTTTAAAGTAATACTGTTGGAGGTTGAGGTAAGCGTAACCGTGCCGGGAGGTAATGGTGCAACCGAGTCAAGCCAGGGCATTACAGGTAACAGGCATTTGTACTTATTGTATGAAATGGTTAGCGAATCGGCAAAATTTTTCAGATTATCTGTGATGGAGGACGCATTATAAAAGACATTTCCCTGAGCCTTGTAATTGATATTCCGGGTGCTGTTGATCTGATCTAAAATATTAGTAATAGTCCAGTTGCCGCCGGCCGGGTTTAGCTGGTACGACGCCATTCCTGCATAACAATGCCGTCCGTGGCTGCTGGCCTGTGTGCCCCACCAGTCAACCAGTGTGTTAAAATCCTGACTTGTTCCTATTTTCCAGTACAATTGCGGGGATACATAATCAATACTGTGATTGTTAAGCCATGCGATCGGATCGCAATAGATCGCATCGTAGGAGGATAATCCGGTGATTCCTGAAGGAACACCATTTTTCCAGATACCAAAAGGACCAATCCCGAATTTTACATAGGGTTTTATCGCTTTTATACTGTCATTCACCATCGCCACCAACAGGTTCACATTGTCTCTGCGCCAATCGGCTTTACCGCTAAAACCTCTTGGGTCTGCCGCAAAAGCGGCATCATCGTTAAACGTATATCCGGCCTGGGGATAGGGATAAAAATAATCATCAAAGTGGATGCCGTCAACTTTGTAACGCCTGACAATATCCGATACGATCATGGTTACATAACTGCGGACCTGCGGCAGGCCGGGATTTAACATTTTTATTGTATTATAGGTGACACACCAGGCCGGCTGTGTAACGGATATGTGTGTATTGGCAATGCTGCTGCCTGTACTTACCACGGCACGGTATGGGTTTATCCATGCGTGAAATTCAATACCCCGTTTATGCGATTCATCAATCATAAAAACAAGAGGGTCGAAACCTCCTGCAGGCGCTACGCCCTGTGTGCCTGAAAGCCATTCGGACCAGGGTTCATAAGGGCTGTTGTAAAAAGCATCGCATGATGGGCGCACCTGAAAAAAGACAGCGTTAATACCTGCATTCTTCAGTGTCGTTATTAATGTGATAAATTCACTTTTCAGCGTATTAACAGAAAGGCCTGTAGTTGACGGATAGTCGAAACAATAGACGGTAGCGATCCATGCACACCTCATCTCTCTTTTCAGATAGCTTGTTTGTTTATTGGAGGAAATTTTGTATTCAAAAAAAGAGGTTTTATGCTTATTTGAATCAGGGCTTACTGTTGGCAACAGCTTAGACTGTTGAAACGGCATCTTGGAATCGGTCTTTTGTTGCCCCATTAAAGAAAAGGGAAGAAAGAGTACAATTACTAATAATATATTCAAGGTAATTTTTTTATAAGGTTTCAGTTTCATTATCCTTTTCTCAACTTAGTATTTAATTATCTTGATCCTTTTGACATTAGATGGGGTTTCAAATTTTATGACATAGACCCCTTTGGCGATGGCGATTTTTTTACTTATAGGAATACTATGCTTTCCCGGAGGGTACATTGAGTTGGAAATTAATATTTCTTTTCCCAAAATATCTGTAAGTGTTATGCTGATCTGTTGATAACTGTTTAATTCGAAAAATAGTGTGGCGCTTCCTTTGAACGGATTGGGATATAAGGATACAACAGGGATGTCATCATTTTCTGTTACCTCGGTAAGCGCAATGACGGTTACCCCGTTTGAGTGACATGTATTTATTAATCCTGCCCCATTTTCTGTTTTCACTGTGAAATAATATGCCTCGCCGTTTGTAAGTGTTAACCCTGATATGGTAACAGAAGTGTTCAACGCATTATCTGTCCAGCCAACAACATTGGTGTCCCCCGGGCTTGTTCCTATGGCGTACCAGTATCTTGCAATTCCGGAATTAGAATCGCCGGATGCTGTCCAGTTTGCAGCCAGCGTAGTCAACGATGTGGTCGTACTGTCGTCATTTCCCATGCCATCATTAACAGAACTGCATACCGGGACTGTCCAGTCAATGTTGAGGTTGTAATAATCAATGGCTGACAGATTTCCTGCGGCATCGTTGACAATGGATTTTATTTTTGCGCCGTAAGTGGACGGATCCGGGTTCTGGTAACGGATGTCGTTTATGGATGAAGTGCCAACAGTAACGGTGACAGAAGGGTATCTTGACCTGTAAACCTTAAGTTCGTCAAAGTAAACCTTACAATGTCCGGTGCGGAACGAGATATAATTTCCAGCCGTGGTAAGAGGGCTTGTATCCGTCCATGTTCCCAGCAGTATATTATCGCGGTATACAACAATTTTACCTGTGATCCTGTCAAAAATGACCTTGATATTATACCATTGTCCGAAATTAGTCAGCACATTGTTCACGCACAACACCTGTGTAAATGCATCGTTCACCACTTTGAAAAATTCGAGTGTTGATGTTTCCTGACGAAAAAAGATGAAATAGGAATTTCCCCTGTTTATGAGGCTCCCATTATCAGAATGAAAATGAAACCCGAAGCGGTGCTCGTTTGTTCCGTAGGTGGCCGCATCCATTTTAACATAAAAATCATAAAGGTAACGATTCGAAAGGGTCTGTTTTAATGCCGCGTAAATATTGGTATTATTTACTGAACTATCTGTCTGGACAAGTTTTCCGCCGTGGACTTCCCATGTTCCGCTGCTTGCAGGAACAGTCCAAACAGACGCATCGTAGCTATCAAAATTATCGCCAAAGAATCCTCTTTGCGCGTTGGCGTGCCACTCAGTTCCGTTGAAATAGAGTACCTGGTAAAAACTTTTTTCAATACCTGAACCGCCAGTATTATCGGTATCTGTAAAGTTTGCGGTGAAGTTATGTGTCTGCCAGACTCCGGCAACGCTTGTAGCCGTAGTGGGCGCTACATTATCAACAGGATCTGCGTAATGCCATTTCACCGCATCGAAAGCGATCTCCTGACCGGTAATTCCTGTGCCATCGCCCAGTCTCACGTAAGCCTGCTCCGAGGTGGTAAACGGAAATGTTCCCAAAGACACCCACTGTCCCTGGTGGGTGGCCTGATTGACGACAACGCTTGTGCTGCCCCCGGAATAATACACCTTGTATCGGGCGCCTGTCGCCGAGGCTGTGTTAGAAGGTATGTAAACCTTAACCTCATAGTTGCCATTAACAGGCAAGGTGGGCGTCCATGTTACGTAGCAGGTATCAATTGTGGTATTCGGACTTGTAAGGGTATACCAGAAATGACCGTTATATCCGCCGGTAATTTTATCATGATAATACCTCATTTTTGCAATACCCTGGTTATAAATAAAAAATCCGTGATCATAATAAACATCGTCAATAATGGTATCGTTATAAACAGGCTGGCTGGTTTCAGACGTTACAGACCACTCCATGGAATTGATATTTGCATAGCCGTTATTGTACCCGGGCCAGTCGTAATATGCATTTTTACCATAATAATTCACATAGCCGTTGTTTTTATTTCCGTAAGGGTCATTGAAGATAATTGTTTGTTGTCCGGCAACATAGCCTACCGCCAGTGTGAGATGACCTGCTGAAGTTATTAGACTGCAGATAGAAAAAGGATAATTATTGTTGATCTCTGCCTGTACATTTGCAAAAGTTGTGGAAGTTGATCTCACGGAAGTTATCCCGTGATTGATAAAATAATCATCCATATAAGAACTGGGAGAGCCCAGCCCCCACATATACCCGTATCCGCCATAACTTGTGTTGCCGGCATAATCATCGGAGGTGGTTTCATAATATACCTCTCTGAACCTGTAGCGGTCGGCAACATAAGAACCATAATTGCTCGTGTGCGGATCCCATGACATACCGTGATTTACTGTGGTAGGCCATTTGGGCAGGCGGTTAAAATAGGCTATCGACATAATAGCCGTGGTTGGTGCGCAAGACCACCATCCCGAATGCCACGAAGGGGTATCGTACACCTGATGGCAATAAGGGACATCGCCTGCAACCATGGTGTTTGCCTTGCTTTTTTTCTGCAAAAAATCATCCGGACCTAATGTGTCCAAGGGCAATGGAGTCGGAGCGCTGATAAGTATTTTCCTGTTTTTCGTTTTTGAATTCGCAAAGTTAAAAGCGGTACTGACAATTTCACGTTTGTCGTAGGTGCTGTAAATAATCTCGTTGCCGGGGCCAAAAACGGGAAACATCTCATTAATTTCAGGGGTGTTGGTGAGTTGTATAACAGAAGTGCCGTCGTAACGGGCCTTATAAATTTCAGAACCTTTATATTCAAAATGATCTCGCGAAACAACATTGTAAATTATATATTGCGAATCATCCGACCATGAAGCATTTTCTCCTTGTCCGATCGTATAAATTGTATTTGTGGATTTTCCCCCAATCATTAAAGTCCCCGTCAATGTTGAAAAACAAATTTTATTCCCATCGGGCGACCATCGCGGGTACATATACCCCTGTGTATTGTCGGTCATTTGGGTTGTTTGACCTGTGGTAAGGTCGGCCATGAACAATTGATCGTGATCATTATTAAAGATTACATAATTTCCGTCCGGCGAGATGGGTGCAATGTTCGCATATGTTCCAAGCGGAAAGGTTGAAACAATTCCGTTACTAAAAACATGCAGGTTGTGACCGATGGTATATGCGATCTTTCCGTTATTGCTGAAACTTACTTGTCCGCAAAGATCCACAGGAGCTGACAATTCGGAGACCTTCATTGCATTCAGATCGTAAATTGCCGGAACCTGCATTCCGTCAGGCTTTATTAGTTTAAACCCAATAATTGACCGGTCCGGTGAAACAGCAAAATACCTACCACAACCTGGCGAGGCAATTAGTTCTAGTAATTTATTATTTTTGATCAGATACAACTTTGATGCAAGGTTGTTCGACAGAACGATCCCTCTTGTGGTACTTACCGGGTTAATAAAATAACCTTCCGTTTCCACCTGATAAGCATCGACCTTTTGCCTGTCCTGGGCAATGGTAAGTCCTGAAAAAAATAAAGAAAAAATGAAAAATAGAGCCGTGAATTTTTTCATAAAAACAATTCTGAAATTAAGGAACAAATTCTAATCTCAAAATTAGTTAAAAAAATATATTTCTTAAAAATAAAAATGGTGTTTATATTCCAAACCATCAACGAGATGAGTGAAATAAAAAAAGCAGGGCAAATTCGTGAATTTGCCCTGCTTTATTTTATTTATAAATACAATTAAAATTCCCGCACTAAAAGTTGTTCGGCAAGTTTTAAAAGGTTCTTTTTATTGCTTTCGGGTATTTTAATTTTTTTTAGGTGTGCCAAGGCTTTAGCAAAATAATTATCCATTTGCTTTTCGGCATGTTTCTTAACACCCACCATTTCGTAAATCTCAGAGATAGCCTTTACTTTGGTGTCGTTATCAAAGGTCGAATTGGCAAAATAATAGATCAGCGAATTCAGGGTTTTATCCTTAGCCAGTTCATGGGCTTTCAGGTACAGATATGTTTTTTTCTTTGAAATGATATCTCCGCCTTTTTTCTTTCCGAATTTTTTTTCATCACCGAATACATCTAAGATATCATCTTTCATCTGGAAAGCCATTCCCAGGTTTTCGCCGAACAGGTAAAGTTCTTTCGTGTCCTGTTTAGATGCCCCGGCAACGATAGCCCCGGCCATCAGGCTTGACCCCACCAGTACGGCAGTTTTAAGCCTGATCATAGCCAGATATTCAGGTATGGTGACTTTTTCGGAATGTTCAAAATTCATGTCAAGTTGTTGTCCTTCGCAGACTTCAATAGCAACTTTTGAAAGCAGCTGTACCAAAGGCTTCATGACTTTTTCATCGGATGCCGAGATGATTTCAAAAGCTTTCGCCAACATGGCATCACCCGAAAGTATTCCGATATTTGTGTTCCATTTTTTGTAAACCGTTTCTTTGCCGCGGCGTATAGGTGCGACATCCATTATATCATCATGAACCAGGGTGAAATTATGGAAGATTTCAATGGCAAGTGCCGCCGGTAATGCCTGCTGTACGTTGCCCTTAAACATTTCGCACGCCATCAGTGTTAACGTAGGACGGATGCGCTTTCCGCCCATAGTCAACGCGTATGTCATAGGCGCGTAAAGTTCTCTGGGCTCTTTTTCAAAAGCAATATCGCTGATTTTTTCATTCAGCAGCCGAAGATACGATTCCTGTGTTCCCATTATTGACTGATGGTTTTTATTGCTTCGATGGCAATGACAAGCTCTTCGTTGGTGGTGATCACCATCACTTTGACTTTGGACTCCGGCCTGGTCAGGAGGATATCCTTGCCGCGTGAAGTCTTATTGAGTTCAAAATCAAAATCAATTCCAAGAAATTCAAGTCCCTGCATCACCCCTTCACGAGTAGTTACAGCATTTTCGCCGATGCCACCTGTAAAAATGATCAGGTCTACACCGCCCATTCCGGCAGCATAAGCGCCAATATATTTTTTAACACGGTAATCATACATTTTCAGCGCCAGTTGCGCGCGCTTATTTCCTTTCGAAGCAGCATCCTCTATATCCCTCATGTCGGAAGATACGCCCGAAACACCCTGCATGCCGCTTTTTTTATTGATAAGAGCGTTGGCTTGCTTCAGGTCGAGATTTTCTTTTTCCATCAGAAAAAGCATGGCGCCAAGGTCGAGGTCCCCGCAACGGGTTCCCATGATAAGGCCTTCCACAGGGGTCAGGCCCATGGAGGTATCAAAGGATTTGCCATTTTTTATGGCAGCTATGGATGCCCCGTTGCCTAAATGGCAGGTAATGATATTTGTTTCTTCTATTTTCAGACCAAGAAGTTTGCAGGCTTTCTGTGACACAAATCCGTGGCTTGTTCCGTGGAATCCGTAGCGGCGCACCTTGTGCATTTCATACATTTCATAAGGCAGGGCATACATAAAAGTATGTTCGGGCATCGTCTGATGGAACGCGGTATCAAATACGCCGCATTGTTTTATTTCGGGCAGGAGTTTTTGTATAGCATAAATACCTTTCAGGTTGGCAGGGTTGTGCAGGGGCGCCAGGTCGGAACATTCTTCCATTTTGTCGATTATTTCCTGTGTGATGAGCACGCTGCCGCTGAATTTTTCGCCACCGTGGACTACGCGGTGCCCGACAACATCAATTTCATGTTTATCTTTTATAACACCATGTTCCGGGTGCAATAACGCTTCAAGGATCAGGTTAATACCGACGGTATGGTCATGAACAGGCTGAACTGTAACGACTTTGTCTTTACCTTTCGGATGATGTGTGAGTTCGCTGTTATCCATCCCGACGCGCTCCAGTAATCCTTTTGCAAGGACGTCTGCCTCATCATTCATTTTGATAAGCTGGTATTTAATAGACGAGCTTCCGCAATTTAATACAAGTACTTTCATTTTATTTTTATTGTTTAGTTTAAAAAATTTTCAATTATTTTTCGGCCTGGCAAGCAGTAATGGCAACTAAATTCACAATATCCATCACGGAACAGCCTCTTGATAAATCATTGATGGGTGCGCCCAATCCTTGCAGGATAGGACCGATTGCTTCCGCATCGCCCAGGCGTTCTACCAATTTGTACCCGATGTTTCCGGCCTGTAGATCCGGAAAAACAAGAACATTGGCGAGGCCGGCCACCGGAGAACCCGGGGATTTTTTTTGTCCGACAGCCTCTATCAATGCGGCATCAGCCTGCATTTCGCCGTCGAAATTCATTTCGGGACGGATGGTTTTGGCTATTGCCGTGGCCTGTATCACCTTGTCAGCCAATTCATGTTTGGCAGAGCCTTTCGTAGAAAAAGACAATAGTGCGATGCGCGGATTTTCTATGCCTGCAATCTGGCGGGCGGTGTCGCCGCTGCAAACGGCGATCTGCGCAAGTTCTTCGGCTGTCGGGTTGGGTGTTATCGCCACATCGGCAAAGATGAATACACCTTTTTCTCCGAGATTTTCTTTTTTGGTTACCATGACCATAGCACCGGAAACAACAGAAATACCGGGTGCTGTTTTAACAATCTGCAGCGCGGGCCTTACGGTGTCGGCCGTAGTATGTTCGGCTCCGCTCACTTCGCCGTCGGCATCGCCCATATAGATCATCATCGGACCATAATAAATATCCTGTTCAATAAGTTTCACAGCGTCTTCGTAGGTGATCCCTTTGCTTTTACGCAATTCCATCAGCTTCTGAATATAAGAGGCTTTTTCAGGAGATGTTTTCGGATCAATTTTTACCGCTTTCGAAAGATCAAGCCCGAATTTTTGTTCAAGGGAATTTATTTCGTCAATATTCCCTAAAAGGATCAATTGGGCGATTCCTTCCTTTAAAATGATGTCCGCGGCCTTCAATGTGCGTTCTGATGTGCCCTCGGGCAGAACAATACGTTTATTGAGGTTTTTTGCTTTTACACTGATGCCTTCAAGTAAATTCATACATTAAGTTGTTTTGAATATAATTAGCAATTAAATTAATAATTAATTTTTTGACAAAAGAAAAAAAAATTATCGATACCACGGTGAAAATATTTGAGATTTTCGGAAAAAACTGTTTGACCAGATTGATCATATTTTGCTAATTTTGCACAAATTATGCTTCAGGATAGTCTTACATACAGTGTTAATTCATTACCGGGGGAAAACGGCTCACTGTTCAAAAACTTTGTGCGTTCTCAGGATGAGGTGCCCGAAGCATTCCGAAAAACGTTTTTTGTAGGTAATTCAAAAGATAATTATCCCCAATTTTATATTAAGCAGGCTGCGGCAATATCCGACACCTCGAATTGCACTTCAGTTTTTCACACCGGACAAAAACATATCACTGATATAAGGCCGAAGGAAATTCCGGATAATCAATCAGATTTATATTTCTATTTATTGATGTTCTGCTTTGTCGTTGGTACGATGATTCTGTTTGTAAAACAAAAACGCCTGTCACAGATTTTCAAAGCTTTCTACTTGCCTCATTTTACGAATCAGCTTATGCGCGAGGGCTTGGTACAGAAAGAATTTTATGCTTTTCCGATGTTCCTGATCTATTACATTTCTTTATCTATGCTGATCGCCAAAAGTGTCAATTATTTTTATAAAATAAATACTGACTTTTATTTTGTTTTGCTGATTTTAGGAGTTCTCATCATAATATTTATTTTAAGAAGCTTACTGATTACATTATTAAAATGGACTTTCAAAACCTATACAGAAACATCGGAATACAATAACCACAATTTCATTTTTTCTATTATCAGCGGTATTTTTTTAGCACCCATGGTTTTTTTGATTTATTATCTGCAAAATCCATTTTCAAATATTTTGCTTGGTGTCGTATTGATTATCACAGCATTGTTGCTTTTGTATCGCACCATAAGAAGTTTTTTGGTGGGTATGTCTTTTGAAAAAAGCAATTTGTTTTATTTTATTTTGTATCTTTGCACCATTGAAATTCTACCACTGGTTATAACTATTAAGTTGCTGATTGACTTTAAATTAGACTAAATTCCGATCGTCTGAAAATTATTTATTAACTTAAAAATTACCACGTTGAAAGTTAAAAACGTAATAATTTCGCAGCCACAACCGCCCAATTACGAAAAATCACCCTATTATGAGTTGTCGAAGAAGCACAATCTGAATATTACATTTAATAAATTTATAACAATCGATCCAGTTTCTGCCCAGGAATTCAGAAAGGCGAAGATCAACATTTTAGACCATACCGCGATCATCTTTACCTGCAACAACGCGGTAGATCATTTTTTCAGGC
>CAZMPB010000031.1:0-24413 GCA_964567775.1 uncultured Bacteroidales bacterium | reverse complement strand
CAGCGATAAATACAAACTGGTAAGCGCCTCCATGTCCAATACCGGCAAAAAAAGCAATGCAATAAAGATCAATCCTACTTTGGAAGAGATCATTGCTGCAAATAATGACTTGCTCGTGACCGATGACCAGGGAATAATCAGGGTGGTATATGCCACAACAGATTTTTTCGATATTTCTGCTAATGAGGAACTGGTCAGGCTGGGCTTCATTTCACTCAATGATCCGGGCCACGGAGAGCTTGATTTTAACCTGAGCGGTACCGGTTTGATCGCGAATCAATATGGCCAAATAAATGAAGATGCCTACCTCACGATTCCAAAGATTTATTATCAGGGAACTAAAAATGCAGCAGAACTTGATTTTACAGCATATCCGAATCCGTTCAACGATAATCTGACCTTGAGTTATGTATTACCAGAAGCCGGTAATGTAAGCATTGAAGTTTATAATGTATTGGGTGAATTGATACAAGAGCTTGAAAATCAAACTCAAATTGCAGGAAAATACAGTGTTGAATTTACTGGCAACATATTACCTTCGGGTGTTTATACATTTAAGCTATATTTCATCGGATCAAATGAATCAAAGTTCTCAATTTTAAAATTATTGCATTAATTATTTATTTGATTTTTCGTATTGATTTGATTTAAAAATTCTCTTGGTTATCATTTTTTAATTAAAGAAGCCATATTAATTAGCTGTTTTAACTCGCAAATACTAAAATAATTCTTAAAACGGCCTAAAATATCTTTGTAACGATATTTCGGTTCAATTTGAAAAAATCAGGCCAAACTCATTATCTTGATATTAATGAAGAATAAAAAGCTCAATAAAGAAACATCAAAAAAAGTAAATCCAAAGCAACGCAGAAAAGCAGCAAAGCAAAGTGTTTTTGAAAAATATTCAAACCTGACAGGGCTAAGCATGATAATGCTGCTGGGCATAGTTATTTATTCTAACTCATTTACATGTTCCTTTAATTTTGATGATCTGAACAGTATTATTAACAATACGAGTATTCAGGATTTGTCGAATGTAAAGGCCTGGTGGAACTTTAGCCCTAACCGACCGGTCAGCATATTCACTTTTGCACTGAACTATCATTTCAGTCAGCTTGATGTATGGAGTTACCACCTTATAAATCTTATGGTTCATCTTATAAATGCCTGTCTGGTGTGGTGGCTTACAATTTTGATTATTTCATCACCCGTAATGAATACACACCCGCTTGCAAATCATAAAAAAACACTCGCATTTATTACCTCATTATTTTTTGTTTCCCATCCTTTGGCTACGCAATCGGTTACCTATATCATACAGCGACAGGCCTCTATGGCGGCCATGTTTTATATGCTGTCGGTAGCTTTGTATGCAAAAGCACGTTTGTCAGAGAAAGGAAGCAGAAAAATTATTATTTTGTTTGGCGGAGCGCTTGTTTCCGGAGTGATGGCGGTGCTAACCAAAGAGAATGCCTACACCCTGCCTTTTGCCATCTTACTTTTTGATTTTTGTTTCTTAAGAACAAAAAGAATATCAGTAAATCTTAAAGATTCTCGTATCATTTTACCCATAACTGTGCTTATCGGATTGATGGTTTTTCTCTTTTTTAAATTTTCCTTGCATATTTTCGACCCCCTGCCACCTTCTCAGGGCAATGATTATACAGTGACACAGCTTAATTACCTCTTAACGCAATTCAGCGTAATTGTAAAATACATTCAGCTATTGATTTTACCTATAAACCAGAATCTGGATTATGACTTCCCTGTATCAACCAGTTTTTTTGAAATCAGGACACTGCTGAGTTTTTTGTTTTTATCAGGCCTGGTAATTCTTGCAGTTTTTTTCTTTAAAAGAAACCGTTTAATCTCTTTCGGTATCTTCTGGTTTTTTCTTACACTGATAATTGAATCTAGTATCATCCCGATAAACGACCTGATATATGAGCACCGGACTTATCTTCCTTCGTTTGGGTATTTTATTATTTTGAGCACAATCATCATTACTTTTATTTGGGACAAAAACAGATACGTTGCCAGAGCTTTATTTGTCATTATTGTAATATCAAATTCGATATTAACCTATGAAAGGAATAAAGTCTGGAAAAACGACCTTACACTTTGGAATGATGTAGTGTCAAAATCTCCGAACAAGGCCAGGCCTGTGAACAACAGGGGCATTTATTACCTTAAAACCGAGCAGTGGGAAAAAGCAATCGCTGATTTTTCAAAGGGCATAGAGCTGTACCCGAAATGGGCAGTTACCTACTATAACAGAGGTGTCGCACGGGAAATACTCAAGCAAACGGATAAGGCGCTTGCCGATTACAACAAAGCCATTGAACTTGACACCCTGTATGCAGATGCCTACTATAATCGGGGAAATGTATTCGGAAATACCGGAAAGATTGAGCAGGCAATAGAGGATTTCTCAAAAGTAATACAGGTTAACCCCAACTATATTAATGCTTTATATAACAGAGGGGTTTCATATGAAGTTCTCATGCAGTGGGATAATGCTATTGCTGATTTTTCAAGGGTAATAGATATTGATCCTTATCATGCAAAAGCTTTTTCAAACCGGGGGGCTGCCTGGGCCAACACCGGTCAATGGGAAAAAGCCATTTTCGATTATACAAAAGCATTGGAGATTGATCCCTCGCTGACGGTAATCTATAACAACCGCGGTGCTGCCTATATGAGCATCGGTAAATATGCAGAAGCACTGGCTGATTTTAATAAAACCATTGAAATGGACCCGAATTATACAGATGCATATTACAACAGGGAAATCCTTCGTCAGAGAATAAATACTGCAAATAAAGACGAAATAGCCAAAAATAAAACAAACCAATAAAGTCTGAAGAAAAATGTTGTAAGGACTCAAAAAATAATATTGAATTAGCCGATTTTTTTACTTATATCAAATAAAAAATGAATGTATATGCAAATCCCTATTCAGAAAGATGTGTATTTGTTCGAGCTATATAATAAATATACGGCGGGGATTTTTGCAAGCGAATAAAAAAGAAAAACAAAAAAGGAATATAGCTTATTCATAAAATCGTTTAAATATAAGATTAAATATCTCAGAAAAACAATGCAAAATAAAAGTTCAAACAGCCTAAAAAGTCTATTTCTGAATGATCATTTCATTCTCATGCTTATCGTGGCCAATGCGCTGCTGATATTCGTACAGGAATTTGATCTGAACGGAAATATTCTTGATTATTTCGAGCCTGTTTTTACACTGTTGTTCGTCGTGGAAATGGTAGTTAAAATCAGCGATAAGGGATTAAAAAATTATATCTCGGATCCATGGAACAGGCTGGATTTTGTTTTAATTATCATTTCCATCCCTTCGATTGCCGCTATTTTCTTTACCAACAGCATACTGAATTTGAATGTTTTTCTTGCGCTCAGAGTATTCAGGGTTTTTAAATTCTTCAGACTGGTCAGGTTTTTTCCACATGTTTCCACGTTAATTGCCTCTATCCAGCGTGCCCTGAAAGCTTCATATATAGTGATCGCCGGATTTTGCCTGATAATATTTATGGTTTCCATAGTAACCTGCGCCTTGTATTAGAATGTTGTGCCTGAATATTTCAGCAATCCTGTTAAGGCGTTTTATTCCATTTTCAGACTTTTTTCCGTGGAAGGGTGGTACGAAATCCCGGATTTGATCGCGTTGCGGACAAACATGATTATTGCCTTTCTTTCGAAGTTGTATTTTGCTGTTTTATTGATGGGAGGCGGTATTATCGGCCTGTCACTGGTCAACTCTATTTTTGTTGATGCCATGGTGAGTGACAACACCCATGAACTTGAAAAAAAGGTTACACAACTTACCGGAAAAATTGAAAAACTGACAGAGAAAATAGATGAACTTACCAAAACAAAACAATAATATGCAAGCACAAAAATATTCCGTAAACCAGCACCAGATTTCAACTTTTCTTGCTTTTGTAAAAGACGGGCAGATAGCCATTCCCGAAGTGCAGCGCCCTTTTGTGTGGGACAGCTCCAAGGTTCGCGATTTGATGGACAGTTTATATAACGGTTATCCCATAGGATATGTGATCACATGGCAAAATCCTAATACCCGCCTGAAAGACGGAGGGCTTTCTGAAGGAAAAAAAATTCTGATAGACGGCCAACAACGGATTACAGCTTTGCAGGCTGCCGTTCTTGGGGATTATGTTATTAACAAAGAGTATGAACGGGTACGGATAAAGATTTCGTTCAACCCCTTAACAAATGCTTTCGAAGTTCAAAACCCTGCCATTATAAAGGATAGATCATGGATACATGATATTTCAGAGGTGATTAACTCTGGAAGTATTATTCAGGTAGTCAAAAAATACGTTGAATCAAACCCTGATGCAAATATTGATGATGTAGAAAAAAACATCAGCAATTTATTGAGCATCCAACATAAGCAAATTGGAGTGATTGACCTGGCACACGAACTGGATATTGAAACAGTTACTGAGATTTTTATTCGTATTAATTCTCAGGGAGTAGTGTTATCGCAAGCCGATTTTGCCATGTCGAAGATTGCATCGAACGAAAAACTTGACGGGCCAAATCTCCGTAAAGCCATTGATTATTTCTGCCATCTTGCCGTGGCGCCTCAGTTTTTTGAACAAATCAGGGATAATGATAAAGAATTTGCAGCAACAGATTATTTCGGGCCTATGGTATGGCTGAAAAATGAAAGGGACGATTTATACGACCCCGATTATACTGATATGCTGCGTGTAGCATTTACTTCTGAATTTAAAAGAGGGCGAATGTCCGACCTGGTCAGTTTGTTATCCGGAAGGAATTTTGAAACAAGGGAATATGAAGAACAAATAGCTGCTGATACCTTTTCTCGCATGAAACAATCGGTTTTACGATTTATGCACGAAGATTATTTCAAAAAATTTGTAATGATCATCCGCTCGGCAGGTTTTATTTCTCCCGATTTGATTCGCTCGCAAAATGCTCTTGATTTTGCCTACATAATTTATCTGAAACTTCGGGAGGAAAAGCTTCCGCAAAACGAAATTGAAAGGCTGGTGTCCAGATGGTTTGTTTATTCTGTCCTGACAAGCCGTTACGGGGGATCGCCGGAAAGCACTTTCGATTATGACATAAAACAGATGTCGAGCAGGCCATTCAAGGAATATATGGATGCTGTGGAAAGAGCCGAGCTGTCAGATTCTTTCTGGAACTTCGGACTTACACAACGCCTAAACACATCTGTTGCCAGCAGTCCCTTGTTCCATGTTTTTCAGGCCTCTATGGTAAAAGGGCAAAACAAAGGATTTTTGTCACGGGATATAACCGTAGCTGATATTATTCTTTACAAAGGAGATATTCATCATATATTCCCTAAGAATTATCTGAAGAAAAACAATAAGTCACGCGGGGAATACAATCAGATTGCCAATTATGTAATTATGCAACAGGAAATAAATATTGCGATCGGATCAAAATCCCCTGATGTATATTTCAAAGAACTTAAAGAGCAATGCCAGGGTGGGCCGAAAAAATTTGGCGGTATTGATACCCTGGATGAATTATATCATAATCTGGACACTCATTGTATCCCCCCTTCAATCTTTGATATGACAGTGGACAATTATGAAGTTTTTCTGGAAGAAAGAAGAAAGCTGATGTCGGATAAAATCAAAAAATATTATCAATCCTTATAGTGAAATCCCGTTTTAATTTTCATTAAAAAAGCAGTATTGCTGTTCTGTTGCTGCAAGGTCTTTTTAAGTAAAAACCGATCTGGGATAATTCTTTCTAAAGATTCTCCAGAAGAAAATCCGTCATCCTTTTGTAAAGATGATAACGCGTGTATCCGCCATAGATACCGTGGTTTTTGTTGGGATAAAACTGCATCTCAAACTGCCTGTTGGCCTTTACCAGCGCATCCACAAGTTCCATACTGTTCTGAACATGAACATTGTCGTCGGAAAAACCATGAATGATAAGCAATTTACCTTTTAATTTTTTTGCAAAATTAACCGGCGAGTTATCATCGTAGCCCGAAGCGTTGTCCTGGGGTTTGCGCATATAGCGTTCGGTATAAATATTATCGTAGTTGCGCCAGTTGGTCACAGGAGCCACGGCAATACCGGTCTTGAAATAATCGGCGCCTTTTGTCATACAGAGGGCTGTAATAAAACCGCCATAACTCCATCCCCAGATACCGATGCGTTTTGAATCTACGTAGGGAAGTGATGCAAGGTATTTCGCTGTTTCTATCTGGTCTTCGCTTTCAAGTTTTCCGAGTTCCATATATGTGCATTTTCGGAATTGTTCGCCTCGTGAGCCGGTGCCGCGCCCGTCGACACAAACGATGATATAACCTTTTTGAGCCAGGTGCTGATACCACACCATATCAAAGGCATCCCAATCGTTCAGTGCGTATTGGTTGTTGGGACCGCCGTAAACATTCATCAGCACAGGGTATTTTTTTCCGGCATCAAAATCAGGAGGCTTGATCATGTATCCATAAAGGCTGATAGTCCCCGGGGTGGTAAAACTGAAAAACTCTTTTTTTGTAAAACCACACTCTTTAGTTTTGTCGGTCAGTTTCTGGTTATCTGCAAGAACCTGCAATTCTTTGCACCTACTGTCATAGATGGCTATACGTTCAGGTGTGTTACCATTGCTGTATGTTCCGATAAAATACCCGAATTTTTTGCTGAATGACGCATCATAGGTGCCGTCATCTTTAAATAGCCGCTTTTTACCGGATCCGTCAAATTTAACACTGTACAGATCGCGGTTGTACGGGGCGCTTTCTGCAGAAACATAATAAATGGTCTGCCGGGGCTCGTCAATGCCTTTGATGCTTATTACATCCCAGTTGCCACGGGTGATCTGACTTTCAATTTTCCCGTTCAGGTCGTACAAATAAATATGGTTGTAGCCGTCCAGTTCGCTCATGATGATAAAGTGTTTTCCATCGTCGAGAAATTTGTAATCATCCGTGATCTCAATATAATACTTGTTTTCCTGGGTTAACATAACTTTACTGTTCCCGTTTGACGCATCTGCAAGTAGTATTTCCAGCTTGTTCTGCAGGCGGTTCATACGAAAGATAGCAAGGGTGTTCGGGTCTTTTGTCCAGCAGATCCGTGGGATGTACTGGTCGGTTTCTGTACCGATATCCATCGCGCGGGTTTGCACTTTTGCCGGGTTGCTCAGATCAGAAACAAGCACCGACACTACCGAATTGTCTTCGCCGGCTACCGGATATTTATATTTGTATTGTTCGGGGTAAAGTGCACCATAGGTGGTCATCTGGTATTCTTTTACCTGGCTTTCGTCGAAACGCAGGAAAGCGATTTTTTTGCTGTCGGGTGACCAGAAAAATGCTTTGGTAATACTGAATTCCTCTTCATATACCCAGTCGGTGGTGCCGTTGATGATGTTGTTGATAAGGCCGTCGGAAGTAATCTGAGTTTCAGTTTCTGTTTTAAGATCTTTGTAAAAAAGGTTGTTATCAATAATATAGGCAACTTTAGACCCGTCGGGTGAAAACTCTGCCAGACGCTGCTTGCCTTTAGATGAAACAAGTGTGAGTTTTTTTGTTGTCAGATCAAGAACGTAATACGATGCAATTTCGGAATGCCGGTAGATAGCTTCTGCATCGGTTTTGATCAGCACCGCAGTTTCTGTTGAGTTCAGTTCAAACGATTCGATCTTCAGAGCCGTCAGGCCTTCCTTGGGCATCAGCATTTCCTTTGTTACCAGGCTGGATGCCGTTTTGGAACCCGTATAAGAATATTTGTCGATGGTATATTCATTGGTCAGAATCAGATAATGTCCATCGTCGTTCATCGGGATAATTTCATCAGCACGTTCAGGATAAAACCCATAGTTTATCCAAAGGTCTTCGAGTGTAACGGGCGTGTATGATTGGGCAGCCGCAATGCCCGGGAAAAGGATAATGATAAATAAAAGTATACGAAGTTTTGTTGTCATAAGGTTTTTATATTCAAAATTGATGATAGATTTAATGCTAATTTATTTTTTTATTGTTTTCTGAACATCTATAAGTTTCCTTTCGGGCTTGCTGACTGCTATTCCTTGACCCACTTAAAAACACTATTGTTTCCGATTTTCAGAATGTAAGATCCTTTTTTAAGCTTCTTCACGTTAATATTGCTGCTGTCATTTTGCAACTGTCCTGATAATACTATTTTTCCGGTTATGTCGGAAATAAAATAATTTTTTGTGGTATTGGTATTGTTTAGTTTGACAGAGATAACTTCTTTTCCCGGATTTGGATAAATCATGATTTGGCCGGTATTTTCTGTTTCATTTTCATTGATAGTTGCTGACGAGCCATTAATGTAATTGCTTAAGTAAAGACTTAAATCAACAATATGGAGTTTTTGTTCGTTGGTAATAATTTTGAAACGCGAAAATAACTCATTGGAATAGTAATAAATCAAACCGTCGTGTGTCGTTACACCTTCGATTTGATGCAAGGACAAGGAGATGGCTATTTTTCTTTTGTTACCGCCGAAAAAATTATAACCGTTAAAGTCGTAAAGCAGGAAGGTAAATGGTTGCAGGGTATTGCTATATCCGCATAATACGACTAATTGTTTTGACTGAAGATACGTTGCTCCGGTGATCAGTCCGCTGATATTGTAGGTTGTTTTTAAAACGGCTGTATAGGTACCTGGAGTTTTTGGCAGGGAGTAAACGCTGGTTTGCTTACCAATCCATTGTTTGGTGAATAAAAAAATACTGTCGGAAGAAACAATAAAAGCTTCGCAGTCGAAGTCAGTGCTACAACTGCCTGTTGGAGAAAAGTCAGTTTGGTTTGAATACGAAAAACTGATCGTATCAATATCAGGAGCATTAAACAGGATTGAGTTTTTTTCGATACGGAGAATTTTCAGGTCTGTTCGGTTGCCATTAGCATTATTTCCGAAATCACCGAGATAAATATAGCTGTCATCCTGCGAAATTTCTTCCCAGTCGTTATTTACCACTCCACTCAGTGTATAAGTTTGGGTGATGGCTCCGCTAAGCGTGTCTAAGGAATATAAGTTCAGGTCCGTATTGTCATTATGCGTCCATACATAATGATCCCAGAATATCAGTCCTGATGTTTCCTGAATAGTTGTTGACAAAGTAAAAGATGTGTCGGGAACTACTGAAGCAGAGCTGTAAATGCAGCTTCCGTCGTTAATAGTGGCGCCGGAATTGTAATTCGAAGCTAGGGGGTCGGTACAGCCAGACTGGGCAAATGCTTCGATATCTGCCAGAAGGACGCAAAAAGCTAAATATAAAAATAATTTGTTCATTTCCTGGTGTTAAAGTAAGATGTCATACATCCTCCATATCAGCTATATTAGCCTTAACATATAAATAGTGGCCTTTTGGGCCACTATTTATATAAAGATAATTGTTCGTGGCTAATTGCCAATTATTTCACTTTGATAAGTTCGATTTTAAATATCAGCGTTGAGCCGCCGGGTATTCCCTGGTTGCCGGCATCACCATAAGCGATATCTGAAGGGAGGAATATTTCATAAACGCTGCCTTCTTTCATCAGGAGCAGGGCTTCTGAAAAACCTTTGATGACGCCGTTCAGGGGGAAATCTGCAGGCTGATTACGCTCGTACGACGAATCGAATACTTTGCCATCGATAAATTTTCCTTCATAATTCACCGTAACGCTGCTGTTAGGATTGGGGCTGGCGCCAGTCCCTTCGGTTATCACACGGTATTGCAGGCCGGAAGCCGTTGTGGTGATTCCCGGTTTTGTCTTATTCTCTTCAAGGAATTTCAGGCCTTCCATTTTTGCTGCTGATGCCGTTTTTGCACTTTTCTGAGCTATTTTTGCTTCCATTTCAGCACGGAACTGTGCCATTACTTTCGTGTTGGTTTCTTCTGTAAACAGGGTCTTGTCCGGTCCGTTGAGTGCATCTCTTATTCCCTGAGCGATAATATCTTTGTCCAAAACCAGCGAATCAGTTTCAAGGTTTTTCTTAAGATTGGAGCCAATATTACATCCGAGGGTATATGCCACGGAATCCTGATGTGTTTTGATTTTAATCTTTGATGATTGTGCTGAAGCATAAAAGCAGTATGGAAGAACACAAAGCAATACGATAAATCTTTTCATAGGTTTAAATTATTAATTAATGAATATTTTAGAATTGAGGATTCAAAAGTAATAAGAATAATTGAATTGATAAAAATAAGCTTTTACCTAACGCAAAAGGAGCCTTAATATTTTGTAATTTTACGGGATATGTTTTTTTTACCATCCGACTTTGAAATCAGACCCGGGTATTTCATGAATGAGAGCCATCTGCACGGGAAGTTGCATACCTACCGGGTGATGTGTCATGTGCTGTTGCTCGGGAAAAAAATGAACCTGGATCATCAGACGAAGCTTGCTTTTTGTGCCGCCTTTGTTCACGACATGGCGCGCCGGCATGATGGCTTCTGCCTGATGCATGGCCCCAGGGCGGAACGGATTAAAGTGCCTGAGTTCATTCCTCTATTTAAAAAATACGGATTCAATGATGAAGATATTAGCGTGATCAAAACGGCTGTTTCCAATCATTCGCAATATGTTGACCTGAATAAAAAACATCCTCATTATCTGGTTACCGCATTGCTCAAAGATGCCGATGCGCTCGACCGGGTGCGTCTGGGCCATGGAAACCTGAATGCCCGATTCCTGCGTTTACCCGAAACACAGGGCCTGATATCTTTTTCGCATCAGCTATTTGACAGAACATATAACAGACAAGACCTCACCCTTGAAGTCGTACTTGAAATTGCCGGACATTTGCTTGGCGAGGCCCCTTATGTGCCATAAAAAAACGGGAACCCTTTATCAGAGTCCCCGTTATTTTTCATCACTTTTTGGTATTATTCCATGTTGATCTTGGCAAACCAGATGATCTTTCCTGACTTGTTAGACCCGAAAAATACAAGTTTCCCTGGTTCTGCTTCCAGGTAAGGGAATTTCGGATCGAGGAAAAATTCTTTGTCGCCAAAAGCTGTAAAGTCGCCCAGACTGGCCGAATTCATTTCAACTTTTGCAACGCGCGGGTATGTGAGTATCTTGTTATACCAGTCAGAATAACCGCGAATTTCCTGAACCACCCAATACATGTTGTTAGTATTTTTTCCGAGAAGCATTGATTGAGGAGTACCGTATTTTTTGGAGTACTCGTTGCTTTCTTTGGTATCTACTCCATACTGTGCTTTAAGGATGCCCTTGTTGTCGAAGTGAAATGCAATGATATCGGCAAATTGTTTTTCATTGTCTGTATTAAGTTTGTAGTTTTGACCGACAACCATAAAGTCACCGTTCGGAAATACTTTATAGTTGATGATGTCAAACTTCTTTCCTTTATATTCAGGCGAACTTTTCTGAGATGGCGGAGTCTTTAGTTTAGTGGCAAATTCTTCAAGGTTGGTTTCAGTAAGATATTCTATCTTTTTGTTTGCCACTTTCATCAACTGTACGGATTTGTATTTGCTGACATTTCCGGCCAGTGAATTGTAATAATCATCTTTTCCGGCAGCCAGGGGGCCAAACACATAGACAGCGTCATCAGTGGCCAGCACATAATCAATGCTCCAGTAACTGGCTTTGGATTTCACAGGAATATCTTCAACAATGTTGAGGTCTTTGTCTATACGTAGATATTTGTAATTGCAGTTATCCGGGTCGCGGTTGGTTTTCCCAAGGTCATAGGGGGCAAATATAAATATCATGTTATCAATGGTTTGCGTTTCCGATTCATCAGCATCTTTGGTTATGCCTTTGGCATAAATATATCCATTGTAATATTGAAAAGGAATTTTAAGGTCTTTTATCAGGTCGAGGTCCTTGCTGTATTTCAATACATGAAACTCGCGGTAGTATTTCATAGGATCCGGGCCTTTTTTTGCTTCGCGGGCACCGCAGAGTATGTACAAATCACCATTGAAATCGTCTTCAAAATGGGTAAAGTAATAGAAACGGCTTCCTTCGTCATTTTTGGGTTTTACCTTTTCAAGTATATCTACTTTTTTATCGTATGCAAGGTTAAACCAGTTGTAGAAATAAGTTGTCCTTTTTTTCTTTATTACCAGGGTGCCTACCAGATTGCCCTCAACGGTATTGCCTTCAACAACGTATGATTCACTTTTGAAATTTACCCACGAAAAATCAAAAGGGTTCTGAAGCTTCATTTCATTGAGTTTGTTCACTTCAATAACCTGATCTTTCATATCGACAAAGTTGAAATCCTTATCAAATGTGTAGATTTGCATGGTGATGGAAGTCGCCCCGGATTTAATCGTGTAGTATAATTTGTATTGCTGGTCGGCACTAATGTATTTTACATCGACCAGCGAACCGCGTTTGGCTTTTCCGGTGATTTCGTAGGTTTTTTCAATAAAGCCAAACTGCTGCTGGGCAAAAAGCCCTGTGCATAAGAATAAAAGGAAAAAGTAAGAGATCGCTTTTTTCATAAAGTTTTTTGTTTTAGGTTAGTAATTATGATAATTCTTTCATTTTGTTAAATAGAGACGTGATTTTAAATCGGTAACAAATATAATATTTGCATTTCCTGAAATCAAGAAAAATAAAAATTATTTTTAATAATTTTATTTTACTTTTTATTTCTTGATGGATAGATACTTAGATTGTAGTTTCAATAGTTATAAACTTCGCCTTTGATAAATTTCGCTATTATCAAGGGTGATACATACAAATTAGCCTGAATTTTGTCAGTTATTCTTCATTTTTTCCAGAAACACAACATTCTCCATGTGGTGTGTGTGTGGAAACATATCAAGGGGTTGGATTGCTTTGATATCGTATTGTCCGGTCATTAACGCGAGGTCGCGGGCCTGTGTGGCAGGATTGCAACTCACATAAACGATGCGCTCAGGTTTTATTTGCATTATCTGCTCAACCACTGCCGGGTGCATGCCGTTACGTGGCGGGTCGGTGATGATAATATCAGGTTTGCCATGTTGTTCAATAAATTCGGGATTCAGCGTTTTTGCAATATCGCCTGCGATAAAACAGGTATTGCTGATACGATTGAGTTCGGAATTAATTCTGGCATCTTCAATGGCCGAGGCGATATATTCAATTCCTACCACTTTACTGGCTCCCTGCGACACAAAATTGGCAATGGTTCCGGTTCCGGTATAAAGGTCGTAAATTATTTTTCCACTGGTATCTCCGGCAAATTCCCTGATGATATTATACATATTAAGTGCCTGTCGGCTGTTGGTCTGGAAAAATGATACCGGCCCGATACGAAAACGAAAGTCGCCCAACTGCTCTTCAATAAAGGATTTTCCTCGATAACACTGTATTTCAAGGTCGTTAATGGTATCGTTATTTTTGGTGTTTACCACAAACATCAGTGAAGTTAGTGTGGGATAGATTTCAAGCACATGATCCAGTACTTTCTTTTGATCTTCTTCGTGTTCTTCACCAAAGACGACTATTGCCATGGTTTCATTCAGCGTGGTATTTCGTATCAGCAGGTTGCGCATGAATCCTGTATGCCGGCGCGGGTTGTAAAACGTCAAGCCGTGGGTAATACAAAATTCTTTGAGCCCGTTGCGGATCAGGTTGGTCGGTTGGTTCTGCAGATAGCAGGTTTCTATGTCGAGCACCCTGTCGAAATGCTGGGGAATATGAAAACCGAGCGCGTTCATATTGATACTGTCGCGGCTTTCAGACCTCATGTCTTCATCGGTAAGCCAGCGGTAGTCCGAAAATGTATATTCGAGCTTGTTGCGGTAGCTGGTTTGCTCTGGTGAAGCAATGATGGTGCTGATCTCAGGAATCGCGAGGTGTGCGATGCGCGTGAAGCTTTCCACCACTTGTTTTTGCTTATAAAACAACTGATGTTCATATTTCATGTTTTGCCACTTGCAGCCGCCGCACGTGCCGAAATGCTTGCAGAAAGGCTCAGCGCGTTTATCAGACAGATGATGAAATGTTATTGCCTTGCCTTCGATAAATGATTTTTTTTTCCGTAGTATCTGAATATCGGCAATATCACCGGGGATGGCATTATCAACAAAAATCACCATGTTGTCTTTTCTGCCGATGGCTTTGCCTTCAGCGCCGGCATCGGTTATTTCCACCTCCTGCAACACTTGTGGTGTGAAATTTTTTTTTCCTTTTCTCACTAGTTACTGTTTAATGTTTGATTTGTAGGGTCATTTCATGAAATGACCCTACAAATTGATATTTTCTGATTTCTTTCATTTCCTCCACGATTCAACCGCACTATACCACACATCTTTATATTCTGCGCTGCGTTCAAGTGTGTAGTCCTTTTCTGTAAATGGGTTCAGCGTTTTATTAAAATCAAGGGTCATGGATAAAATGTTACGGTCTTCGCCATAGTACCATGTTTCGTTGTAGGGTGAACGGTACACGCTGTAAGGCTGTCCGAAAATAATATAAATCATGCCGCGGTCTGTTTTCCATCCTTCGGAATACGACGAAAAAAAACGATTGGCATCCTGTACTCGGTTATAAAAGATTCGTATCAGTTCTTTTGCCCTGTCTGGATTTCCTGCTTTTTCGAGCCAGAAATTGTCAATGGCAGCTTTTGTATTTTTCATCATACTCAGGTCGTTAAATTCTGTTTTTGTGGTTATATAACGCAAGGGACCAAGCATTTCCTGAGCATTGGTGATCAGGGGAAAATCATCAAAAAACCTGAAAATCGTAAAACCGTCTTTTGTACTGGTATCCGACTGAAAATGGTAAATGCCGGCTTGCTTAAAATTTAGCAGTCCGGAGCATCCCTTAATCATATCAATGGTGAAAATACTGTCGGGTTTGAAAGACAAAGGTTGTGAAGTTACCACAGTGAATGGGGGAGAGGGAACATCCGTACTTTTTTTATAATACCTCACGAAAAGCTTATACACTTCTTTTTCGCGCATAAATAGGCGAAAGGAACTGTTACCACTTAGATAGTTCTGTATCAACGGCCTGTTTTTTTCGTCGCGGAGAACAAAGTTGTTTCTGTTATAAATATTGTTTTTGTAAATGTTCAGATAATTTGTTGATGAAAATTTCTTATTCAGGTCGGTCATGGTAAATGATAAAACATAATTGTCGGGCTCTTTTAGCATCAGGGTCAGGCTGTCGGTAACATCAATGCTGTTGCCGTATGTTAACGAATCGGTGATGATAAACGTAGCGGAATCGATCACTTTTTTCATATCGGCAACATTGTACAGGTTGTAATTAATCATGTATTGCGCAAAAAAATAATTCTTCTTCATATCTTTCTGAAAGAACAAACCGCCGGTATTGAATTTATAGTAGATGCGCGTACTGTCGCTGCTGAGGTTGAATGCGGCGATACGGATGTCCAGGTATCGTGACTGATCCTGATAATTCGAAGTTATATTGGTAGTACTCATCGTGGAAGGGCTGTAGCATCCGATAAAGAAGCCGGCGATCATAGAAATAAATATAAGACAATATATCTTTTTCATATTGATTCGGAATTTTCGGTTAGGTCATTGTCATTATTGAATAATAGGGGAAGGTTTTTTGTGTTTTTTGCACCTAGTTGCCTTAATTTGTCAACTTTGCCGATAAGATTTCCGCTGCCGCTATGCAGTTTTTTGTTTGCTTCCTGAAACGTCTTCTGAACAGTATCAATCTGTGCTCCCAGCTTTTTAAGATCTTCCACAAGCCCGACAAATTTGTCATATAGTTTTCCTCCTTCAGTGGCAATTTCTATGGCATTCTGGGTTTGTTTTTCGTGTTTCCAGATAGATTCTATGGTTCTCAGGGTGGCAAGAAGCGTAGAGGGGCTGACCATGACAACTCTTTTGTCCCATGCAAAGTTGAAGAGCTCGATATCCTGCTGAATGGCCATGCTGAAAGACGATTCGATGGGCAAAAACATCAGTACGAAATCCGGCGAATTAAGGTCGCTGGAATGAGAATAGCTTTTATCGCTCAAACCCTTGATATGGTTTTTTATCGACTCAATATGCAATTTTGCAAAACGGTCTTTCTCCTCAGAGGTGTCCGCATTGACAAAGCGTTCATAAGCGATCAGCGAAACCTTGGAGTCGATGATGATGTGTTTGTTATCCGGCAATTTCACAAGGACATCAGGCCTTATTATTTCGCCATGATCATTGCGGGCGGTAAACTGGGTTTCGTATTCTTCGCCTTTTACAAGTCCCGATCGTTCGAGGATGCGTTCAAGAACGATTTCTCCCCAGTTGCCTTGTTTTTTCGTGTCGCCTTTTAGGGCTTTTGTGAGATTTCGCGCTTCTTCAGAGATGTTGATATTCAAATCCTGTAGCTTTTTCAGTTCTGCCTTCAGGTCGGTCTGGTCTCTGAGGGTGTTTTTATATGTCTCATCAACTTGCTTCTCAAAAGTCGAAAGCTTTTCTTTCAACGGGTTTAGTATGTCTGATATATTTTTCTGATTGGCGGCTGTAAAATCAAGCGTGTTTTGTTTTAGAATCCTGTTAGCCAGGTTTTCAAACTCAGCGGTGAATTTCTTTTGAATATTTTCTATTTCAGCTTTTTGCGAATCGAGTTTTTCGTTAAGGGCTTTATTTTGTTCTTCCGACCTCGAAAGTTTTGATGTCAGGCCCAGTTTAAATTCTCTTTCTTCGGATAGTTCCTGCATAGCCGAATCGAGGTTCTTGTTCAGGTTGCCGATATTGTCTTCCAGGCGGCTTGTCAGGTTAGCAATATCAGCATCTTTTTTTATGAGTTGTGTATCTTTAAGGGCAATATCTTGTTTCGCTTTCGAAATTTTATTGTTAAGAATTATCCAGGCAAGGACTATCCCGGCAATGAATGATAAGGCAATAGAAAGTACAAATGTAACAGTCATTTTGAAAAAGATTTACCCTGTAAATTTACAGATAATTTGTATCATTTCAGAAAGTGATTATTATTTTGAGCGATGCAGGGTGATCAGTGTAATCTCTGGCCTGATGCCGATACGTCCTGAGAATCCGCTATATCCCAGGCCTGGGTTTACATATAATTTCTGATCATTGACCTCATAAGGCCCATACCAGTTTTTATATACAAACCAGCTTGGACTCATCCTGAATAATTTTGTAATTATGGCTAATTGCATGGCATGTGTGTGGCCTGATAATGTCAGCGCAATGTCAGTCTTTTCAGCCACTTCCAGCTTCCAGTGTTTCGGGTCGTGCGAAAGCAATATCTTAAAATCTTCGGCATTTGTATAGCTTATAGCCTTTTTCAGATCACCTGCTTTTTTGAATGGAAATGTCCCGTAGTTATTCACGCCAATCAGCGCTATTGAATCCCCTCCTTTTTTTATATAGCAGGCCGTATCAATAAGAACCGTAAAGCCCATATCCTTTTCGCCCTGTATCAGATTTTTTGAGATCCCAGCCTGATTGGGGAGTTCTTTCATTTTGAAATAATCACCGATATCATGATTGCCTAAAATAGCATATTTTCCATACGGGGGGGTTATACTGCGGAAACAGGCATAATAAGGATATAATTCTTTGTGGGTAACATTGATCATGTCGCCTGTCATGACCAGCATATCCGGCGAAAGCAGCCGTATATTTTCAACAAATTTTTCAATGGTTTTGGTGTCCGTAAAAGTGCCAAGGTGTATATCCGAGATTTGGACAATTTTAAATCCTTCAAAGGCATCGGGTAATTTGCTGAATTTTAGTTCGACTTTCTGAATTTTTAAATGTGTTTTTTCATATGTAAATCCGTAAATGCAAACACCAAGAACAGCAATAAGGATTGTCAACGCTGTGAAATGCACCCATCGCTGGCGTTTCTTTTCTTTAGGTGAACCATTATGACGATGAAACATTGAAGAAATATAACAGATCAGGTCGTGCAGAATAAGAAATAATGCCGCGATAGCTTTTGGCAGATACACGAGAATAAAAACACTTAACGGCAGAAATAACTGCCTGTATTTTAAGGGATCGTCCATTGGGGGGCCTACCACCAGATAGCATCCGCCCTGGAATAGGATTAACAAAAGTGTTAATGATACAATAATGATCTTTAGTATCTTTTTGCTTTTTTCATTGCGGATGAAAATATTTTTTAAGAGCCTGTAAAAATATATATCTGATACTATGATTACCAGGCATAAAACAAATATTCTGATAAATAAATTCATAAAAAAAAGCAGCTACGTTAGCGTAACTGCTTTTCAAATATAATAAGATTTTTCTTACTTGTTCAGAATTATTTTTCGTGTTAGTGTAATATCTTCACTTTGCAGCCTGATAAAATAGATTCCGTTGTCTTTATCCTGTAAATTAATGTTGAAAAGGTTGTTTCCGGATTTCAGGTGAAGCACATTTCCATATATTTCCTGTCCAACCATGTTTATTACAGCTAGGTTTATTTTCTGATCGGCAATAGCCGGGATTTGAATGTTGAACTTCCCGTTGTTTGATGGGTTCGGGTAGATGCTCACGTTATTATTGCTGAGATTGTTTTCGATACCCGATAGATCTTTAGTTGTAAACATGCGGGTAGTGCTCCATGCACTTGTGTCAACGGAAGTAAGTGCACGAATACTCCAGTAATAGGTGGTATTTTGCTCAAGCGCAGTAAGCATCGGATAGGAATAATGTATGGTTAGGGGATTGGGAGTTACTGTATCATTGGTCAGGTAGTTCCCGTTAAAAGAATAAAAATCAGGGTTTGAAAAACTGGACGATATATCAAGTCTCATTTCATAACGTACTATATTTGGGATTTTTACCCATTTAAATTCGGTTAAGACATCAACATTAGTAGCATTGTCAGCGGGTGCAACTAAAGTTACCTGATCTACAGTGGTAAATTTCCAGGTATTTGTCCACTGTGAATTTCCATAAGTATTTACACTTCTTGCTTTCCAGTAATATGTCTGTCCGAAATCCAATGTATCAGGATTGTCCCTTATAATAGTATCTTTTGGGGAGGTCGTAAAAATTGTATGATTAGCCGAATCAATAAGCTTGTACACGCCATCAGAATACAAAGAATCTGTCGCAATAGCATATTCATATTGTGAAGATCCCGTTCCGTACCATTCCAGGTTTAATGCTGGTGATAAGTTTACCGCTGCATTCGCAGGTGTGCGCAGGTTAAAAGTATCGAGTGTGCGGAAATTACGAACATCAGACCATTCAGAAGTGTCTGATTCATGGATGGCTCTCATTCTGAGATGGTAGTTTGTGCTGAAAGCAAGTTCTTTCGAATAGGTTTCCACTTTGTTGTAGGCAACAGTTTTGCTCACGAACAGCGGACTTGCAAATGAAAGAGACGAGTCGATCTGGTATTCGTAATTTGTTAATCCGCTGATTGCGCTCCATTTAAAATACATTTCAACATTGCGGTTTTGTGCATTATTTGCAGGATGGGTTAGGGTAACGGTTTTTATTACTTTGAATTTTTTAATGTCAGACCATCCTGAAGAATCTGTTTTACTATTATTATAAGCTTTGACTCTCCAGTAATATTTAGTATTAAATAATAACTGGTCAGCATTTATTGCTGACAGATCCGTGTTGTGGTTTATTACGGTTGTAAAAAGGCTGTCGGTACTCAGCTGAGCTAAATAATGAAATGCACCCGGAACGGCCGTCCATGATAATAAGACATCAGGCATTTGTCCGACGGCGTTATTGGCAGGGTCGGTCAATGTTGGTGCAAACATGGATGTTACATCAACAAAAACAGTAGCGGTTGACACTTCTCCGTCTATATCTGTTATGGTATATGTAAAACTATCAGGTCCGTGATAAGCAGTATTTGGTGTATAAATAACTTTATCATCGGTAGGGTTGTTTGGTGTGCTGTTGTTATTTATGCTCGTAGTTCCGTGAGTTCCGTTAGTAGATGTAATTGCACATAAGCAGGGTACGTCGCCAAAATTATCGTTATATAAAACACTAATTGTTACCGGAGTATATGAAGTCGTATAAGCATAATCATTATTTGCTATGGGCAGGCCGGCGTCATTGACAGGGGTTATGGTCACAAAAACAGAAGCGGTATCGTATTTTGCGGGTAGAGGAGTGCCGTCGTCGCCAATGCTATATTTAAAGGTGTCATTTCCATAATAATTAGCATCAGGAGTATAGGTGATGATACCTGTAAGATTATCAACTGCCGTGGTTCCATGCAGAGGAGGTGTGACAATTGTTACTGTTGTTAAATCAATATTACCATCAATGTCCGTATCATTTGACGGAACATCTATTGTCTGAGGCGTATCCTCAATGGTGGTTGCACTGTCTGCAATTGCAACCGGATTATCATTAACGGGATTGATAACAATAAAAACAGATGCCGTATCGCAGTCTCCGTCAATATCGCATAATTGGTATGTTATGGTATCAGCGCCGGAATAATTGAGGTTAGGTGTGTAAACAAATGTACCGTTTGAATCTAAACTGAAGATTCCATTTACCGGGCCGGTAACAACACTCCAGAAATTACCGCCGTCTGTGCTTAGAGAATCATTTCCATTGACAGAATCATTTAGTATATTGTCTTCGTCCATTATAAAGGAATCATCCAGTGCATCTGCATTTACACGTATGATCGTGATGTAAACAGAAGTGGTATCGTATTTTGCAGGGAGAGGAGTGCCGTCGTCACCAATGCTATATTTAAAGGTATCATTTCCATAATAATTAGCATCAGGAGTATAGGTGATGATGCCTGTAAGATTATCAATTACCGTGTTTCCATGCAGAGGAGCTGTGACAATTGTTACAGTTGTTAAATCAATATTACCATCAATGTCCGTATCATTTGACGGAACATTAATTGTCTGAGGTGTATCCTCAATGGTGGTTGCACTGTCTGCAACGGCAACCGGATTATCATTTACCGGATTAATAACGATGAAAATTTGCGCCGTATCGCAGTCTCCATCAATATCGCATAATTGGTATGTTATAGTATCAGCGCCGGAATAATTGAGGTTAGGTGTGTAAACAAATGTACCGTTTGAATCTAAACTGAAGATTCCATTTACCGGGCCGGTAACAACACTCCAGAAATTACCGCCGTCTGTGCTAATAGTATCGTTTCCGCTCACGGAATCGTTCAATACAGCGTCTTCATCCATTATGAATGAATCATCCAATGCCTGAGTGGAATCATTTAACAGGGTAATATTCAAACTTTTCGAACCTGAATAATAAATTGTAACAGCAGAAAAAACGCTTATTATACAAAAAATCAAAACAATGGTAAAAAATCCTTTTTTCATTTTTTTTATATTTAATTAAATTATGACTAAGATTATTGATAAAAAGCCTTGGATCGGATGATCCAAGGCTTGTGAAAACTATTTGGTGATGACAAACTTTGCAGTTCTGCTGCTGTTGCTGGCAATGAGCTGAACGATATATGTTCCTCTCTGGAAATTGCTGCAGTTAATATTTTCAATCTGGTTGCCGTTTGGTTTTTCCGGCAGGTTCAACAATTTGACCAGTTTACCATTAATATCATAGATCTTTATCGTTACAGGAGATTTTGTTACCAATGAATAAGAAATATTGATATTATCCACAGCAGGGTTAGGATAAATGTTCATGCTGCCTGATGCAGGATTTTTGGCAGTGGGATTATCATTAATGCTAAGATAATCAGCGGTTTTATAAAAGCCTTTGCCGTGTGTGCCGATATAAATAGCCCCCCAGTTGGTTACACCGGGATAATTGTATACTTGCTGTCTGATACCAAAAACAGGTACTCTTGCCATACCATTATTTTCTTCAGTCCATTCAATAAGGGCTGCGGTTTTGGTGATGTCCTGTGTAGCGAACATACCGTATTCTGTTCCAATAATAACCATATTGGGATTATTCATTTCAAATATTGCGCTGTAAACAGGCATGGCAGGTAATTTTTTGCCGTTGGTAGTTCCTTGTTTAGACGTAAATACCGGTGCAAAATCGAGGGCATTTTCAGAATAATATACATAATTTGTATTTCCATAATTTCCGAGGGTGACGAGCAACCTTTGGGGATTGTTGGGGTCAACGGCAATGTTGGTTACTGCCTGGCCGAAATTACGAATCAGTGAGCGTTCAACCACACAATAAGGACTGGTGTACCATCCGCTGAGTGAATCAGAAATAGCCAGAATATTTGAAATACGGTATAAAGCCCCGCCGGTAGTACCTACAAATAAATAATTACCATCCTTGGAAATGGTCATCGTGTGAGGGTTACTAATGTTGGCCAGATTATACCAGTTAGGAGTGGCGCCAAACTGGATAGCTCCCCTTGTATACCAAACACCAGTAGCGGTACCGACAAAAAAGTGCGAGCTGATAATGTCCTGAACCATAAGGGTGTCGCCGGCAGCCAGGTTACCATCACCAGGCGTGATGATATAATCAAAAGGATAAAGATTGTTCCGGCTTTTCACAATAATGTGATCACCAACTACATGATCAACAGTATCAATATACCATGTATAATCAGAACTATAGGTGTTGTTAAAACTTTCCCAGTGAAGAAGCGGGGTGATAAATGGTCCTCCAGAGTTAGCTCCACTTTCCCCGGGTTGAGTGGTTCCTATCATCGTAGAGCTCATAAAATCTCCTTTAGTGGCTTCCTGGTAAGTTTCCCCACGGTCCGGTGAACGCCATATCCCGGCATATTGCATGGTGCCAAAAAAAGCATCGGGATTTATTAACGAAAAGGCAGACCAGCCACCGTCACCACCATATAATACCTTGCCTTTTTTAGGATACAGGCCTGTACCGCTTACATAAGGAGAACTGTTGTCCTGTGTTCCGGACATTACACCTGTAGTTCCGTTGATCGCAACAGAATAAAACTGTGTAACATTGTAGTTTTTATTTATTGTTTGGAATGTTTGTCCGAGGTTGGTTGTTTTTGCCACACCACCGTCAGAACCTAAATAAAATGTACCGGGATTCCTTTTGTCAAAAACGATGGCGTGCATATCAACATGTGCATCATATTCTTCTTCGCCAATGGTTATTTGCGTAAACTGACTGCCCAAATGCCATTCCCAAACCCTGATACCGCCCACAAAAACCTGATTGGGGTTTACCGGGTTTACGGAAATGACATTATCGTAACTTCCCTGGTTGTTATCTCCGAATAAATTAAATGCCGACGAACCACCAGGGCCAATCACTGTCCAGTTCTCTCCTTTATCGGTTGTACGATATATGCCCTTTAACGCACCACCAGGTGTTGCAATGCAGGCATACATGATATTGGGATCTGATGGCGCTATTGCTAGTTCAGTTCTTCCGGCTCCGGTAACAGGGCTAATATCATCATATGAACCTAGGTAGTTTGATCCATCAAGAGAAAAATATACTTTATTGCCTATGGCAACAACAACACTATGGTCACTGGCAACATCCACACAAGTTGCATTGGCCGTGTTCATTACGGATGATGTAAGATAAATCGGGTTGACCCATGCACTTGTTCCTTCATCCCAATATCTTAATCCTTTGTTGGTAGCGGCATATATTCTTCCATTAACAGGGTCAATGGCAATTCTGTTCACAAATGCCCATTCGGCGGATTCATTGTTCGTAGTGGCCGGCGTGGCATTGTGGAAAATATTCCAGGTAACGCCACCATCGGTTGATTCATATAATCCACTGCCAATAAATCCCGGGGTGCCGCTTATGCCGTCAACATTGGCAAATGACTCACCGGTTCCGACGTACAGATAGCCTGTACTCGGGCTTTGGGCAATACAGCAAATATTCACTTCGGTCATGCCTGGAACAGGTTCCCAGGATGTGCCGCCCGTGGTCGATTTAAATAACCCCCCGGCAACGCCTCCTGCGAACAACAGGTTGCTGTTGTCTTTATCTACAAGAATGGCACGTGTACGGCCTCCGACATTGTCAGGACCTGCGTTTTCCCATTGAATACCGATTGATTTATAGTTGTTTAATTGTGCAATTGCTTTACGGGCGTTCAATATATCTGCCATGCTGATGGTCCCCGTAAACTGGTTGGATCTTATGGAAGAAAGCCATTGGTAAGCGCCATCAATTCCTTGCTTGTAAATTACAGAATTCTTCGGATTATACTTCCTTTCAGCATTGCCATTGAATACGCATACAACAACCAAAGCCGCCACTATGCTTAACAGTCCGATTCCAAATAGTAGTTTTTTACTTTTCATTAGTCTATCTTATTTATTATTAATTATTTATATATTGTCATTTCATCAGTTGTCAAAAAACGGCACAAGATACGGCTTTTTATCATATCAGCAATGAAGTTTCTCTAAAAAAAATTTTCATAAAAGCCAAGCTTATGTTTATCAAAATTAAAGATAAGTATTAAAATTGATTTATTAAAATACTCATTTTTTAGAGTTTCC
>CAZMPB010000030.1:1179-25198 GCA_964567775.1 uncultured Bacteroidales bacterium | reverse complement strand
GCTGTCGTCAAAATTAGAATAAATTCCAGGCATACCGGTCTGTGCAAAGTTCACTTCCGGTGAATTTAATTCAGCAAGAAGCTTATTCACAGAAGCAAAAAATTCCTTATATCTTTTTGTTTCCACATTTTTCATATAAGCCTGAATAATAGCTTCTGATTTATCTGTATTGATCATTTGTTTCATCATCTCATCGCCTTCGATGAGAAACAACAGGTTTGCGACCTTATTCCGGCTGTCAGGTATGCGCTTCCCCTCCCCCATGCAATCATTCATTTCTTCAATAAAATCACCTACTGAAGATACATTTTTAATTTCGGGTTGCTGTTCCAGAAAATCACGAACTTTTTTCATCTTTACAAGAATCGCAGGATCCTGTATGTCGCCTCTGACGCGTACCATAACAGGCAAGGACCCCCCAAATTCCTTGTTCATTATTGATGCGGTAATACGAATATCTGTTTTCGGCCTGAAATAGTTGAGAATATCAATCTTGTTTTTTAAAAGCGGGATACCTGCGATCATCACCAGAACAAATATGACAGAAGCTATTACTATCTTTTTAGGATGGTTTATGATAACATCCGAAAGTTTTTCAAGAAAACGATCAAGGGGCTCAAAATTTTTAAACCTTAAGAGTGCCCTATGATTTTTTTCAACCGGAAAATACGACAACAGTGCCGGAGTAAACGTAATAGAAAGAATAAGAATAAACAAAACCCCTAAAGCTGAAAAAACTCCAAACTCGAAAATAATATTCAGGTATGCGCCAAAAATAAACGACAGAAAGCCCATAACGGTTGTTATTCCCGAAAGTAATACGGCCAGGCCTATTCTACTGAGCGCCTCCGCAGACTGTTTCAGTTTATCTTCAGGAGTTCTCACCACCATTCGAAAACGATTGTAAACATGGATGCCGTAAGCACAGCCAACTGCAAACAAAACCACGGGGATAGCATCCGAAATAGGCGACAGGCGGACATCAAAAACGCTCATCAGCCCCAGGCTCCAGATAACACCCATTCCCACACCGATAACCGGTACAATAACACCCCTGATGGAGCGGAAGCTTAAAAACAAAATTACCCCTAACACCAGAATAATAAGCGGGGTAAGCAGTAACAAGTCCCTTTTTACATAATCCATGATGCTTAACAACTGGAATGGAAGTCCTTCAAAATAGAATTTTTCCGGAAAATTTTTTGAAGCTACCAGTTCTTTTATGTTTTTTGATACCTTATTTTTATCAAAATCAGAATTAAGTTTACAGATGACCACGGTATATCTTGAATCGGCGGACACCAGGTGCCCTTTATAAAAGGATTTTGATAACGCATATTCCTTTATTTTTCCGCATTCTTCCCTGGTAGCCGGCAGGTTGCCTTCATCAATGAGACGGCCAATTTCAAAGCCATCTTCGGATTTTTTGATATCCAGCACATTCGTAATACTGATTACATATTCAACGCCCTGTAACAATCTGGCACTGTTGGTCAGATCGTTTATGTGTTTTATGGCATCAACTGTAAACACGCCATCCTTTGCTTCAACGATGATGATCGCCATTAAACTGGAAGAGTAGTTTTTTCCGATCTCATTATAGCGCGCCACGACAGAGTCGCTTTCAGGAAGATAGGTCGTAATATCAGGATTGATCTTTATGTCTTTCAGAAAAAAAGCCATAACAGCCGTGATCAGTAGGCAGGCAATAATGATCAAGGCCCTGAACCTTATAACCAATTTTGAGAACTTCTTCATATGCTGTTACCCTCTTTAGAATTTATTTCCTGATTAGAATTCCATAAAAAAGAATGTCAAGCAACTTGTCGATATCATTTTCGACTTTCCTGAGATCTTTTTCTTTTGAAATAGAATATTCAAAACCTCTCATAGCAATAATAATGGCACCGGCTGTAAACTTCACGTTCCTGTTTATAAAATAGCCATTATCCACACCTTCCTTAATAATTTCCGAAATCATCTGCAGTTCCTGTTCATCAAAATCTTTACGGGCTTTTTCAATAAAGCCAATGTTCTCGTAATATTCCTGCTGAATAGCGCTATAAAAGTTTACGACCTGGTGAAAAAGCTCCATTCGCTTTAAGATATATGTTCGTAGCTTACGCTGCGGATTATTTTCTTTGGCCAAAGCGTTTACCAATTGTTCACGCAGCTGGCCTACCTCAAACTCAAGAACAGCTTTAAAAATTGCTTCCTTACTTTTAAAATAATAATAGAGTGCACTCTTTCCCTTGCCAATGTTTTGGGCAATATCATCCAGTGTCGTTTTCTTATAGCCGTATTTACTGAATATCTCCTGAGCCGCATTGATAATCGAATCTTTTATAATTCCTTCATTATTCATAAAACTTAATTTTCGACTATTTGAATTGAATATTCAAAAATACAAATTTTATGAAGGTTTCGCAAGTTTTTTTTTAGTTTTTTTTAACCACCAAAAAAAATAAGTAATATTTTCCTAAAATAAACTCTATTTGCAAAAACGGCTTTACGGAATTATAGTTAGCCGATGAACCGTAGCCAGCAGTACATACAGAAGAAGGGGACATGAATACCGAATGTTAAGGGACAAGTCAGCCAGGCGATCATCTAGCATTTGAGACCGCCTGATAAACCGGCCATTGAAGCTATCTTATGGCTGTCGCAATAATCGTTGATACCATTTACAATTTTTACGCTTACTGCGGAATCGATAAAATTTGCAGTTCCTACCTGAACAGCGCTGGCGCCGGCCAATAAAAACTCCACCGCATCCGTGGCGCTCATGATGCCGCCGAGGCCGATCACCGGAATTTTCACCGCTTTAGCCACCTGCCATACCATCCTTAAAGCAACTGGTTTTATGCACGGTCCGGACAACCCGCCGGTCACTGTTGAAAGTACAGGCCTTCGGGTTTCGGCATCAATGGCCATGCCCAACAAGGTGTTGATCAAAGAAACGCTGTCGGCTCCGGCATCTTCAACAGCCATGGCTATTTCCGCAATATTGGTGACGTTGGGCGATAATTTCACTATGAGCGTTTTTTTATACGCTTCACGAACCGCCCGTGTAACTTCAGAAGCAGAAGCACAACTGGTGCCAAACGCCATTCCTCCGGTTTTTACATTAGGACAGGATATATTTAATTCTATGGCCGGAATACGATCAAGATCGTTCAGCATTTCAGCAACGGCAACATAATCTTCCAGCTTTGAGCCTGAAACATTGACAATGATATTTGTTTCGTAATATTTTATTTTGGGATAGATCTCATTGATAAAAACATGAATACCTTTATTTTGCAGGCCCACCGCATTCAGCATTCCCGATGCCGTTTCCGCCATGCGGGGATATGCATTTCCTTCGCGGGGTTCGAGTGTAGTTCCTTTAACAATGATGCCCCCCAGCGAGCTGATATCGATAAAATCCTCAAATTCGTTTCCATATCCAAACGTTCCCGATGCCGTAAGCACAGGGTTTTTCAGTTCCAGTTTACCGATACTGACCTTCAGATCTGCCATTTCAGTTGGTTTGTATTAAACACAGGGCCTTCGGTGCAGACACATTTGTTTCCGTGTACAGTTTCCGTAACACAACAAAGACAGGCGCCTATGCCACATGCCATGGTATTTTCAAGCGACACTTCACAACCTACATTGTTTTCTTTTGCAAGTGATGCAATCGCTTTCAGCATTGGCAAAGGGCCACAGCAATATAACCGGTCATATTCCTTCAATTGATCCCAGGCTGAATTTTTCGTAATAAAGCCCTTTTCACCAAGGCTTCCGTCATCGGTTGAGATATATACTTTTCCATATTTTTCAAACTCTTTCGCTTCCAGTATGTCGGATGATGTGCGCCCACCAAGCAAAACAGTAACTTGTATCTTTTTCTCATCCAGGCACCTTGCAAGATACAGCATGGGAGCAATCCCGCAGCCGCCTCCGATCAGGAGTACATTGCCCACGTGATCCATGTTAAAAGAGTTACCAAGAGGAAAAACCAGATTCAGCTTCCCTCCGACTTTTAAATGCGACAAACTTCGTGTGCCCTCCCCAACAATCTTAACCAGCAGGTAAAGTATATTATTCTCCCGGTCTACATCATGAACAGATATCGGGCGGCGTAAAAAAACCCTGGGATTATTTTCTACTTTTATTTCGACAAATTGTCCGGGAAACATTTCAGGCAAAGGCTCAAAATCTGTGAGGCCGAGCATGAAATATTCGTCGTTCAGTCTCCTGTAGCTGACAATGATCATATCTTTTAAAAACTTTTTCATCACCTGTATAAAAAAAAAGTCCGCCTAACGGACTTGATTTTTCTTATGTTTTTTTATTCCCGGTATCCGTTGTTTTTTTTGCTCTCGGGGCTTTTTTCTCAGTTTTTTCAACCTTTGTTTCCTCTTCTGCTGCGGCTTCTTCCATTGCTGGTTCTACAGTTTCGGCTTCTTCCGGCTTTTCAGTAAAATTAAGAAGCTTGTTTTCAATCAGCAGGTTATACCAGTTAAAAACTTTTTTAATATCGGAAGTATACACCCGGTCCTTATCGTAATCGGGCAGTATCTGTTCAAAATATTCTTTTAACTTTTTATCATCTTCCTTATGACCGATACATTTACCACCTTTTTCCTTATCATAAATGAGCTTAAAAACTTCTTTCAGCGGTTTTTCAGTTTCCGTGGTAAAAATGTAGATATCTTCCAGGTTGCTAATCTTGTCGGAAGCATAAACGGGGATTCTTTTATTGTCAACAAGCGATTCGACGATCAGACCAGTTTTAGTATGTGCGACCGTTTTGTGCAAACCCGGCTTACCGGCTACTGAAAGTATTTCCTTTAAATCCATAGTGTAATTTTTTGGCAAAATTAAAAAAATTTATGTGAAATCTGATAAATTAGTTTTGCACAATTGCAAACGGCCTGAAAGCAAGTATATGCCGGCAATTATGATTATTTTTTCACTGCTTCTATAAAACTGAATGGTGTGGCATTATCTATGATCCTGTTCAGCCTGAAACCCGAATCGTTCAACAGCACGACGAACTCTTCGCGGGTTCTTTCTTTGCCACCCTGAGTGCCTATGAGCATCTGCAGATCGATAAATTTCCCGAATGAGGGCTTATTATCCGACCTGATGATGGTTTCGATGATCAGCAGACGGGCATGTGCCGGCATACAACTGATTATATTTTTTAGTATCCGGACAGAGGCTTCATCATCCCAATCGTGAAGGATGTTTTTCATCATGTACAGGTCGCCATTGCCGGGTATCTTTTCAAAAAAACTCATAGAAACAATGGTGCAACGATCTTGAATTTTATTACTTTTTAAATTTTCCATGGCAGTATTTACCACATGCGGCTGATCCACTAAAACACCAATACAATCAGGGTTTTCAAGAAGAATCTGTGCGAGTAATAATCCCTGTCCTCCACCGATATCTACTATAGTTTTGTAATGCCCGAAAGGATAGGAGTTAACCATGATACTGCCGGATAATTCAGCAGTCTCGGTCATAGCTTTATTGAAAATATTATTTTCATCAGGGTGCTTTTCAAGGTATTCAAAAGGGCTGGTGCTGAATTTATGGTCAAAAGCATTTTTCCCGGTTTTAACGCAATAATGCATGTCGCCTGTCAGTTGCCAGTTAGTTTCACCTATATGATGCAAAGCAAAATACTTAATGGATTCTTTTTGCCCGGAAATCGCCATTGACAGACGGGTATTTTTAAAAACCCTGCCAGGCAATTCTTTAAAAATGCCTTCACCGGCCAAAGCCCTCAGCACACGATACAATACGGAAGTATCAGCATCCGTCAGCGCTGCCAGTTTCTCAATCTTTTGCGGACCATCTTTTAAATGTTCTGCGATGTCGAGGTTCGCAGCGATTTCAATAGCTTTTACTTTCCATATCCTTGAGGCTTCTTCCAGCATCACAAAACTGGCCGGTAGCATTTTTCCTGCTGTTCTAATAAGAAAATTGCGCAGGCCGATCGTGGCTTTTATCACAAACAAAGGCGGAAGTTTCTTTTTTTTGCTGGGTTCCGGCATAAGATTTTTCTGTAAAAATAAGATTATTTTTCCGAATGGTTCTTTAGATCCCGATCTCTGATTAAATCTTTTTTGGGGGTGCTGGTAGAAAAAATGACTACTCAATTCATCAGAAAATCACATGTTTTCTTTCAAACACAACTTTAGGAAAAAACTTTAACAGGGGCAGCGCCCCGAAATATTTGTAAGAAATGGCACCCCTAAAAAAAGTAAGGTGCAGAGCACCGTAATATAAGGTAAACTCAAATAATAATTAAAAATCATATGTTTTTCAATGTCTTTTTGTCAAATTCCCTGTATTAAAACATCTCATTTTTACGATGTGAAAACAAGATGAATATAGCATTACCTGAAGGAATTGGAAATAACCAGGAGTTTAATATTAGGTACGCTGTACCTTGTTTTACACGCTTATTATTATTTTACAAATGTTACGGTGCTCTGCACCGATTACTTTTAACTTCAATACCATAGACACTATTATAAAAAAAACACTAGGGGTGCGTATTAGAAGCTCATGAATGCGTAATCCGGGTTTTATTGACCTCAGTAATTATTATTAACACCTCAAAAAAAATGATATAGCCTCCAAATTCTTGCAAATTCTTCTTTCGGCAAAAAACCATACTTTTGCAGGACTTTATTATGAAAAAAAATACCGCACTTACCTATACTGCCCTGATATTTTCGATGATATTCTGGAGTTTTTCATACATCTGGATCAAAGAAGTTTATAAATACCTGAATCCGCTCACCACTGTTTTTCTGCGCCTTGTGATATCTTCTGTTTTTCTTTTTGCGCTAACCCTGCTCCTTAAAAAATTTGAAAAAGTAAAGAAACAGGATATCCCTAAATTTTTATTGCTTGCCTTTTTTCAGCCTTTTCTGTATTTTCTGGGTGAAAGTTACGGTATCAGCCTGGTTTCGCCAACTGTGGCAGCCATTATGATATCCACCATCCCGCTGTTTGTGCCTTTTTCCATGTATTTTCTTGCCCGGGAGCCTTTAGGCTCGAATAATTTTCTGGGAATATTTATTTCATTCATTGGCGTATTGATGGTGGTGCTGAATAAGGATCTTTCCCTTTCCGCCTCCCCGCTGGGATTATTGTATATGTGCCTGGCCGTGGGCAGTGTTCTGGGTTACAGCAACCTGTTGCAAAAATTACTTAAAAAATACACTGCCTATACCATCGTCACCGTTGCCAATTTTATCGGGATCTTTTATTTCCTGCCACTCGTCCTGATCATTGACTATGAAGACATCACCACCATTCCCTGGAATGCAGATTTAATCTGGAACCTGCTTGCATTAGCCGTTTTCGCATCTTCGCTGGCATATTTCCTGTTTAATATCGGAACGAAAAATATCGGTGTTTCGAAAGCCACACTGTTTACTTATCTGATACCTATTTTCACCGCGATCCTTTCATACATCTACTTTAAAGAGCATTTCAGCCTTATCAAGATTACCGGAATTTTTGTAACACTTGCAGGATTGTTCATTGGCAAAACGCATTTTCACAGAAAAAAGAAAGCATAAATTCTTGACTTCCTTAGGTTTTTATATTAGTTTTACCATCAAATTCAAAAACAAGCCTTATGATCTGTAAAAAATGTCAACATGAAAACAGCGACACCTCTGTCTTCTGCGAAAAATGCGGATATGAGTTAAATAAGGGGGCCACTGAAAAACAGGGTGACAGCAAATATGCCCTTACGGTGATCATTATTATTTCCATTTTTCTGATGCTGAACAAATTGTTCTGGGTTGCTTTAAGAACAGCCAGTTTTGATAGCTGGAGAATGTTAAGGAGCCTCTACATGTTTTCCGACCTTTTATTTGCAGCAATACCTTTACTCCTTGCGTTTGTAGTAAAAAATAAGGTATGGCGTGTCATCCTGATTGTTTCAGGGGGTATTTATGCGTTGATAAGCCTGATCAATACGTTCAGCACCTTTAATAGTAATTATTTTTAGAATAAAGGCTTAGCCCACGCTCCCTTCAAGGCTTATCGAAAGCAGTTTCTGTGCTTCCACGGCAAATTCCATAGGCAGTTTGTTCAGAACTTCTTTTGCATAGCCGTTTACAATCAGGTTGATAGCGCTTTCCTGGTCTATGCCGCGCTGTTTACAGTAAAACAACTGGTCGTCAGAAATCTTTGAGGTGGTGGCTTCGTGTTCCACTATGGAAGATTTGTTTTCAACCTTTAGGTAAGGATAGGTGTGTGCACCGCATTTGTCGCCCATGAGCAGGGAGTCGCACTGCGAGAAATTTCGTGCATTTTCGGCGCCTTTGCTCACTTTTACCAGGCCACGGTAGCTGTTATCGCTCTTACCTGCCGAAATACCTTTTGAAATGATCGTGCTTTTACTGTTTTTTCCAAGATGTATCATCTTGCTGCCGGTATCGGCCTGCTGAAAATTATTTGTTACAGCCACCGAATAAAATTCTCCCACCGAGTTATCGCCTTTGAGGATGCAGCTTGGATATTTCCAGGTTATTGCAGAACCTGTTTCCACCTGTGTCCACGAAATTTTTGAATTGTTGCCTTTACAGATGCCTCTTTTAGTAACAAAGTTAAAGATGCCGCCGGCGCCGTTTTTATCGCCGGGATACCAGTTTTGAACCGTTGAATATTTCACCTCAGCATCTTCCAGCGCCACAATCTCTACCACGGCGGCATGAAGTTGATTTTCGTCGCGTTGCGGCGCCGTACAGCCTTCCATATAACTCACATAAGCCCCTTCGTCTGCGATCAGCAAGGTACGTTCAAATTGTCCGGTCTTAGCGGCATTGATGCGGAAGTAGGTAGAAAGTTCAATAGGGCATCGGATACCTTTGGGTATATAACAAAACGATCCGTCGGTAAAAACAGCGGAATTCAGCGCTGCATAATAATTATCACCATAAGGCACTACAGAACCCAGATATTTTTGTACAAGTTCAGGGTGGTTCTGAATAGCTTCGGTGATCGAACAGAAAATGATGCCTTTTTCGCTCAGGGTTTTCTGAAATGTAGTTTTTACTGAAACGCTGTCGATCACGGCATCCACGGCCACTCCGGACATGATTTTTTGTTCGTTCAATGGGATTCCCAGTTTTTCAAATGTCTTTAATAATTCAGGGTCTACTTCATCGAGGCTACCCACTTTTTTGGTGTTAACCGGGGCCGCATAATAGATTATTTCCTGAAAGTCGATAGGAGGAATTTTCAGATGCGCCCAGTCGGGCTGTTTCATCGTAAGCCACTTAGCATAGGCCTTTAGCCGGAACTCAAGCATGAATTCAGGTTCGTTCTTTTTTTTAGAAATAAAACGGATTATATTTTCGTTCAGCCCCTTGGGAGCCACATCCATCTCAACATCCGTATAAAAACCATATTTGTATTCGCTGTTTGTTAAATCGTCCAGAACGTTATTATTTTCCATGATGCAAATTTTTATTCAGTCTAAATAATAACACAAAAGTATGAAAAATAATTTACTAAAAATAAAAAATGAGGAGAATTTTTCCATTTACCATTTTAACTGCATTAAAATCATTTACATAAATGACGATTTTAAAAAGCAAGTCTAATAGGAAATTTTCCCTATAGCCTCATCCCAATTTGATATGCTTTTTCTTTTTTTAGTAATCAAATAAGTTTAAATTTGTAGAAAACAATTCAAGCCTCTGATAACAGAATTACAAAGAAGGAGTCTATATGAACCCAAAATTTCGCTTTTTTGTATTAATAACAATGCTCCTGAATTTCAGCCCGGTATTCTCCCAGACAGAAAACACCTTGTCCATAATGGGAAATGATGTCAGGATACGCTCACAGGCAAGCTCTAAAGCCGAGGTGCTGTTCAAAGTGAATTCTTTTGAAACAGGAACTATTATTTCCAAAGGCAACAAAGAAAAGATCGGAGAATTCAATGATTACTGGTATCAGATAGCTATCAAAAACAAGAATGGATGGGTTTATGGCGCTTTTACCTCCATGGCGCTACCGGTGAACGGTGAACTCAAGTCGGCCAAAGCAAAAATGCTGGAGGCATTTTTTGGTGAAGACGGAGGTGGCTATTCCATGAAACCCGACAATGGCGATACTATATTTTTTGCTTTATGCCCGCCATGTGATTTCAAAAGGATAGTGAATGAGGAAACCTATTTTGAAACCATTGACCCCGCTGTCATCGGGAAATATTTCAATATTACCTACCGGACAGAAAGACACTGGTACGAGCCTGCAGCTACATGGACAATTTTCAACGTTATCCAGAGTATCAGTGAAGCAAAGAAATAAGGAAGTCTTATTTTCTGGTAATATCAGCGCCAATTCTGCGAAGCCTCTCGTCAATTTGCTGATAACCGCGGTCAATCTGCTCTATGTTGTAGATCATGCTTTTTCCTTTGGCAGAAAGAGCGGCAATCAGCAATGCCACTCCTGCGCGTATGTCGGGCGATGACATGGATATTCCGCGAAGCGGATGCTGACGGTTCAGCCCGATCACCGTGGCACGGTGCGGGTCGCAAAGGATGATCTTGGCGCCCATGTCGATCAGTTTGTCAACGAAAAACAGGCGGCTTTCAAACATTTTCTGATGGATCAGTACGCTGCCGTTGGCCTGTGTGGCAACAACGAGTGCAACGCTGATAAGGTCGGGGGTGAAACCCGGCCACGTAGCATCGGCAATCGTAAGAATGCTGCCGTCAATATAGCTTTCAATTTCGTAACTTTCCTGGGCAGGTATATAAATATCATCATTTCTGCGTTCGAGTTTTATCCCCAGCCGTTTAAAAACGTCGGGAATCATCCCCAGATAATCATATCCGGTATTTTTGATGGTGATCTCGGATTTTGTCATGGCTGCCAGGCCAATAAAACTGCCTATCTCGATCATATCGGGCAGCAGACGGTGTTCGCAACCGTGCAATTCAGAAACACCCTCGATAGTGAGGTAATTTGATTTAACCCCGCTGATACTTGCTCCCATACTATTCAGCATATTGCACAACTGAACAATATAAGGCTCACAGGCCGCATTAAAAATAGTGGTTGTCCCCTCAGCCAGGACAGCAGCCATGATAATATTTGCCGTACCGGTTACGGAGGCCTCATCCAGCAGCATGTAACAACCTTTCAGACGGTCTGAATAAATTTTGTAAATGTTATTTCCGAAATTATATTCAAACCTGGCTCCGAGGTTCTGAAACCCGACAATATGCGTATCCACCCTTCGGCGCCCGATCTTATCGCCACCCGGTTTAGGCATAAACGCTTTACCAAAACGCGTCAGCAAAGGGCCAATGAGCATGACAGAACCGCGTAAACTTGATGACTGCTTAATAAATTTTTCAGAAGAAATATAATCAAGATTAATTTTATCGGCTTTAAAAGAGTACGTGCTACTATCTATTTTCAAGACTTCAACACCCATATCTGCCAGCAGGCTTATGAGCCTGTTCACATCCACGATATCCGGGATATTGCTTATAGTAACTTTTTCAGATGTCAGCACTACGGCGCTGATCACTTGTAAAGCCTCATTTTTTGCACCTTGCGGGATGATTTCTCCGCTGAGGGATTTTCCACCGATAACTTCAAACGTATTCATAGGATACAATTTTTAAAATTATTAGTTGACCATAATACAAAATGACCGTTACTAAAAGCTAAAGGCTATTGCTGTTTCTTTTTTTTCCAGTTTTTATCGCGGTATTTATTGGTCTTGTTATCATTAGGGGGTGCCGTAGATTTTTTACGGGTGTTCACCGCAATCAGATCCCTGGTATTTTCCAGTTTAAAGTTTTCTTTAAGCTTCAACTTACCATCCGAAAGTATGGCTAAATGTTCGAGGATCACTTCATCAGCCACGGAGTCGCGATTCCAGCTTATATATAATTTCTTCAGGTGATTAGCGATGTAACGAACCAGATTATCTTTTTCATCGCCTTCTTCAAATTCGATGGCCTGGGTGATCATATTCTCAATATTCTTTCCGTACTGCCGGTATCTAATGTATTTATTCGGGTAAGAACATTTAAACGTCTCTTTTTCCTTGACTTCAGGATCCGGTTTCGGGAATGGAGAATCAACATCAAGTTTATACTCCGACATCATAAAAAGATGATCCCACATTTTTTGTTTGAACTCTGCGGTATCCTGTTTTTGAGCCACACAGACCGAACCCATGATCGCGACGATCGTACGTGCTGCCTTATTTCTTTCTTCCCTGTCCTCAAGTCCCATAGTATAATCAATCATTTTATGGACATTTCTGCCATATTCAGAGATATTCAGCAGCGGGCGCTGGGTGTTGTATTCCATTTCCATTCGTAGAATTTATATTAAGATTAATGTAATTTTCAGCAAAGATAATCAATTTTTTCGTAGTGACGGAGTGAATGATAGGCGTAAAGCAGTTCAAACAAAATACCCGGCACGATTCAATTTATGTGATAAAACCCTAACCGGAATAATTCACATATTGAGCTAAAGCCCAGATTTTTAGTTTGTTTTCATAACCCTGCCCTTAAGGGCAGGGTTATGAAAACAAACTACTAAAAAGGACTTTAGTCCTAAAAAAAATATCTGTGAATTAAACAGGTAAAAAGGGGGTTTAAAAATCATCCCACTAATCAACCGGTTCACCAAAAAAAAAAATATTACTTCAATCTTTTCATTTCCTCCACCGCCAACACGATCTTTTCATTCGTAGCCGGAATAGACAAATCCGGATCGGTTTGGTGGTTGCCAACGGCAGAAACCGCATAACGCAGCGCCATCCATACCGAAAATGCCAGCATGAACGGGGGTTCGCCAACAGCCTTGCTTTTTCTTATCGTGTGGTGATTCGCTGCATTTTCCAAAAGCTGAATGTTAAATATTTCAGGAATATCCTGAACAGTAGGAATTTTATAGGTATCAGGCGAGCTGGTCAGCAAACGTCCGGTCTCATCCCATTTTATTTCTTCCGTGGTCACCCAGCCCAAACCCTGGATAAATGCGCCGCACACCTGCCCCATGTCAATAGGCTTGTTCAGGCTGTCGCCGACATCATGGACAATGTCAACCCTTGAAAGCTTGTGCGAGCCGGTCAGCACATCAAGCTCCACTTCTGCAACAGCCATTCCGTATGAAAAATAATGGAATGGTTTCCCAACACCTTTCTCCCTGTCAAAGAAAATATCAGGGGTTTTGTAAAATCCCGTTGCGCTAAGGCTGACCTGTCTGAAATAAGCATTGTCAACAAGTTCTGTAAATGCGAGAAGTTTTTCAGGGAAATTTTTATCAAATACCTGATCATCGCTGAAAACAATCCTGCTTTTCGAAAATTTTGTGCGCGGATGTGCGGCTTTTAACAACTCAACAGCCACTTCCGATAATCGGGATTTTAACTTATCCACGGCATTTTTAACCGCTGCACCGTTCAGGTCCGACCCGCTGGATGCCGCTGTAGCCGAAGTGTTCGGAACCTTGGAAGTATTGGTTGCATTTACTTTAATATGTTCGGCCGATATGCCTAATTCCGCAGCAGCCACCTGAAGCATTTTGGTGTTCAGCCCCTGCCCCATCTCTGTCCCGCCATGATTGACTAGCACGCTGCCATCTCTGTAAATATTTACTAAAGCCCCTGCCTGATTCAGAAATGCTGTGGTGAAAGAGATGCCAAACTTTATGGGAGTCAACGCGATACCTTTTTTGACATATTCACTCTTTTTGTTGAACAGGTCAACAGCCTTTTTTCTTTTTAAATAATCGGAACTTTTAACGATCTGGGTGTATATCTTTGACAGTCTTATATTTTCAACTTTCTGATGATAGGGCGTGACATTGCCTTTATTCTCCGTGTAAAAGTTTTTTTGGCGAATCTCTGTCGCATCTTTTTTAAGAAAACGTGCTATGCGGTCTATCGCATGTTCGATGACAGCCATACCCTGTGGCCCGCCAAATCCGCGGAAAGCCGTATTTGAAAAATGGTTGGTACGCCACGCGGTGGCCGTGATTTTCACATCGGGTAAATAATAAGCATTTTCGGCATGAAGCATCGAACGCTCCAGTATCGCCATACTCAGGTCCGCGGCATGGCCGGCATCGGCATTCAGGTCCACCGTGTAGGCCATGATCTTTCCTTCACCATCAAAGCCTATTTTGTATGTTGAATAGAAGGGATGCCTTTTACCTGTAATTTTCTGGTCGTCATCGCGAAAAAGGTGGATCAATACTGGTTTGCGGGTGGCATTTGCCATCAATGCAGCCCACGCTGCCACATGGTTTCCCTGAGTCTCTTTTCCACCAAAACCGCCACCCATGCGCCTTACTTCGCATACGACTTCTTTTTTGGAAACGCCCAGCACTTCTGCCACGATAGCCTGAGTTTCTGCAGGATTCTGGCTCGAAGCATACACCATCATTTCCTTTCCTTCGCCCGGCACACACAAAGCCGCCTGTGCCTCAAGATACCAATGCTCCTGCGCACCCGTGTTCAGCTCACCAGAAATTATATGTGTTGATTTGGCAAAGGCCTTTTTTACATCGCCGCGCTGTATCAACCGTGTGGGCGCTATCTTGCTGTCCGCAGCCATGGCGCTTTTTATATCAAGGACCGCCTTAAGCGGTTTGTATGAAATTACGATCAGCTTTTCCGCTTGCAGCGCGATATCTTCGTTATCGGCAGCGATCAACACAACAGGCTGGCCTATAGAATTTACTTCTTTTTCAGCCAGGCACGGCTCATCGTGAGCAACAGGCCCCATCTGGTTTGCACCGGGAATGTCTTTATAAGTCAGGACTGCATGAACGCCATTTAGCAGTTTCGCTTTGCTGACATCGCACCTGGTAATTTCCGCATGTGCATAAGGACTGTAAACAACTTTCCCATAAAGTGTTTGTCCGCTGACATCCATGTCGTTCACATAAACGGCTTTCCCTGTTACATGCATTTCAGCACTCTCATGGTGCAGATACTTTTCTGAAGTTTTTTTCATTTTACTTTTTTGCAGTGGTTTCTTCATAAAATTTCCATAAAAGATTACGGGTAGCTATACGGCGGAATTCTTCACCGGAACGGGCATCCGACAATGGGGTAAATTCTTTGTACAACACATCCCCTGCTTTTTCCAGAACAGGTTTTGACCATTTTTTCCCGATAAGGTATTTTTCGGTAGTTACGGCGCGTTTGGTAGTGGCAGCCATACCACCATAAGCAAGAACTATATCTTTTACCGTGTTGTCTTTCTTGTTCAGCTCCAGCATAAAACCGCCGCTGCATGTAGAGATGTCAAGGTCTTTGCGTTTTGACACTTTATAAGAACGGATGATCTGATCTTTCTCAGGAAAAGGTATTCCAACAGAAAAAATGATCTCATCCATTCGCAGATCGGTTGTCCGGTAGCCTTTAATAAAATCACGGATCTTTATCACACGTGAATCATTTTTGTTGCAAACCGCCACTACGGCATCGTAAGCCATCAGTACCGGCAATGAATCACCGATGGGTGATGCAGAACCGATGTTCCCGCCAATGGTGGCCATGCTCCTGATCTGCTTAGAACCAAAAACGGAAAGCATCTTATATAATGCGGGAAACAATTTTTCAGATGCTTGTTTTAGCTGTTCCATCGTCACTCCTGCTCCGACGGAAAGGCTTTGCTTTGTTTCGGTCATTGTTTTTAGTTCTTCAACAGCAGATATATCAATGATTCCGGGTAACAATTCATGTTTTTTGGTAACCCTCAGACCGGTATCCGTATTTCCTGAAACAAGCAAGGCATTGGGATATTTTCCTTTTAATTCAAGGACTTCAGCCAGTGTAAAAGGTTTGAAATACTGTTGCTCCTTTGTTTTTACCGTAATAGTTTCGTTGGAATTGATCTTTTTCAGCAAAGCAATGATTTGTTTCTCCCTGATGGTAAAGATATCTTTTTCTTTGTTTTTACAGGCTTTTTCAGCGGCTTCAATGATGGGGACATATCCTGTACAACGGCAAAGATTTCCGGTAATAGCATCCAGTATAATTTCTTTTGTAGGTTTCGCAGGGCTTTTGTACAAAGCAAAAAGCGACATCACAAAACCGGGGGTACAGTATCCGCACTGCGAAGCATACACATCTATCATGGCCTGTTGTACAGGGTGCAAGCCACCTTTTGCATCCGCAAGATTTTCCACAGTAATCAGTTGCTTGCCGTGAATCATGGGCAGAAACACCAGGCAGCTGTCCACCGCGGAATACTGAAGTCGGTTTCCTTTCAACTCAGCTAGTACAACGGTACACGCTCCGCAGTCGCCTTCGCCGCAGCCTTCTTTGAGGCCTTTATGCCCGCTGAGCGAACGCAGGTACTTCAGAACGCTTGTGGTCGGCCTGTATTGGGAATCAACGAAATCTATCTCTTGTATTTTGTCATTTAATACAAAACTGACTTTATTCATACTATTTGTTTAAACTGTTTTTTACATCTATTAATTTCGCGATAATGCTGATGGCGATCTCTTCGGGGGTTTCCGCATTGAATTTAATGCCTATTGGCATATCGATACGATCGATCTCCTCCTGTGTGAAGCCATCATTTTCAAACATATTCTTTTTCGCCACGACAACTTTTTTCTGGCTTCCGATCATGCCAAGATAAGCGAAAGGTTTTCTGACTAATATTTTCACAATACCCTCATCATACTCGTGTTTAGGCGTAACAATTACACAGAAAGTATTCTCAGTGAAGCAGGTTTTTTCGATGGCAGCATAGAATTCTTCGCAAACACAATGATATGGCGAGGAATCAAATTCCTGGAAAATCTCCTCCCGCTGATCGAAAATTGTCACACGAAAACCGAAATCCGTCGCATAACGGGCAACCACACGTCCAATATGGCCTGCACCGAAAATATACAGATCAAGACTGCTTTTAATGGGTTCAAAATAAACTTCAACAGTACCTCCGCAATGCATTGCCAGGTCCTCTTCAAGTATAAAGGTTTTTTTCAAAGGGATACCACTTTTCAGCACGCCGATGGCATCAGAAATTGCCTGAAACTCAATGCTGCCGCCCCCTATGGTGCCGGAAATTTTCCGGTCGGGAAAAACGATCATTTTGGAACCGGCTTTTCGCGGAGACGATCCGGTGGTAGCGGTAATGATACAAAGAACCGCCTCTTTATTCTGACTGATGAGGTCTGATATCTGCTTGTATATGGTCATAGTTGATATTGTTTTGATTCAAAATTACTCATTTTTCTGAAAAAGCAATATCAAAGCCTGCATTTTGCAGGTCATCAAAATAAGTCGGGTATGACTTGGCAACACAGGAAGCATTGTCCAAAGAAAGGTTAAAACCCAGCAATGACAAGGGTGCGAGAGACATGGCAATACGATGGTCGTTGTATGTATTGCAAAAAATATTTTTTACTACATCCGGTTTGCAATTATTTTCAGACACCAGTACATCTTTTTTATCCCATTTAAAGAAATAACCAAATTTTTCAAGCTCTGTGGCCATAGCCCTAACACGGTCAGATTCCTTTAACGTGAGATTCTGAATCCCGGTAAAACGGCAGGAAATATTTAAGGCAGCACAGGTTGCCATTACCGCTGGGAACATATCCGGGACATCAAAAAAATCCAAATCCAATGAATTGACCTTTTCATAGCATTTTGTCAGCTTTATCGAATCGGACAGATAACTTGTCTGCACCCCTAACTTTCTAAAAAATTCTGCAACGGCGGAATCTCCCTGCAAGGAATCTTTCGTTAAACCAAAAAGTTCGATCTCTGCCTCATCGGCTAAGGCCGCTATCTCATACCAAAATGCGGCTGCAGACCAGTCGGCTTCGACGGTATAGTCTTTTGCCTGATATTTTTGCGGCTTTATTTTAATAATATCGTCTTTCCATTCTGAAACAATCCCAAAATGTTCCATAAGCCCAAGAGTCATCCTGATGTACGGAGCAGAGGCAACAGGGTTTTTCAATGTGATTTCAAGGCCTTCGGGCAGTACCGGCGCGATCAGCAGCAGCGCCGAGATGAACTGGCTGCTGATACCGGCATCAACCGCAATCTTTCCGCCACGAATTTCTGACCCGTTGATGACCAACGGAGGAAATCCTTTTTTATCGAAATAACGTATTTTTGCCCCAAGCACATTCAAGGCGTCAACCAAGGGAGCTACCGGACGTTCGGACATACGTGAAGAGCAGGTAAGCAGACGGTTCCCCTGGCTGATAGCAAAAGCAGCAGTAAGAAACCTTAAAGGAGTTCCCGCATCGTTCACATCAAAAACGCGCCATGTATCAATGTTTTGAAGACATCCATCAAGGATCTTTGTATCATCAGACTCAGAAAGGTTATGGATTTTGAAATCATCCTCACACAAAGATTTTATAATAAGTAAGCGGTTGCTCAGGCTTTTCGAAGAGGGCAGAACAACTGATGTTTTTAAATTCTTTGAATTTATGCTGATTTGGATGTTTTGCATTTTAAATATGATTTCATTATTAATTACTCAATCCAATCAAATAAGTATTCATCCTTAAAATCAATATTATACTCCTTTAAAAATTGCTTGTATTCTTCCTGAAAAGTAATTTTTTTGGATGCTCTTTCTGATTCTCAATGTACTTGATCACACTGCTTAATTGGTTTCTCCCATATGAAAATGATCCAAAACCCTCCTGCCACTGAAAACGATATTTCGTAAATTTATTTTCTTTTATAAAAGCATTTGAAGATTTTTTGATCTCTCTTACAAGGTCGGATAAGCAGCAGTTGGGTTTCATGCCGATAAAAAAATGGATATGATTGGATACGCCATTAATTGCAAGCATTTTTTGATCTTTATTCTGGACAATACCAGTAATATATTTATAAAGATTATTTTCCCATTCAGGTTTGCTCAGGGCGTTTCTGTTCTGCACAGCAAAAACAACCTGAATACAAATCTGCGAATAGGTATTGGCCATATTTGATTTGTTTTTAGCGAACCCGGAAGGTTCACATATTTATAAATAATTTATTTCATTTTTGTTCGACTCCAGGTGAAGTAGCATATGATTTTCTTTATTTTTTTACAAATATATTACTCCTATGAAGTGAATACATGAAAAATTTTCATTTTTTCCCGAACCCGCAGGGTTCGCATATCTGTAAAAACTCTTTCCACTTTTTGTTCGACTCCAGCTGGAATCGCATATCTTTCATTATCTAATACTTCTACAAATATGTCACTCCTATGGAGTGAAAAATTTTCATTATATGTAAATCCTGTATTATATCAGATTAGAATAAAACAACAGGGATTCCTTGATCAGCTTTTCATCGATGAAATTATCAATCTTTGCGTCACCGATAAGGTTCAGCAGAGTAAAATTGATCTTTTGCCCGGAATTTTTTTTATCATCCCGCATTAATTTCAAGATTCCTTCAACATCCGTTTTGAATTTGTAACTCAGCGTATACTTGAATAACTTATAAATTATTTCATCCATTTCTGAACCCGAAAGATACTTTTTCTTTTTTGAGATCCAGGATTCGCATATCATTCCTATAGCTACAGCCTCTCCATGCAGCAAAGGCTTTTTATCGTGCAACAACGAATAAGATTCAACGGCATGGCCGATGGTATGCCCGAAATTCAACTTTTTGCGGACATTTTTTTCAAAAGGATCATCCTTAACGATATTGTTTTTCAAGGTAACAGCTTTTATTATCAGATCCGGATGGTCCATAATATCTTTAATATTCTGCAATTTCAGTTTTTTCCACAGAAGCTTATCTGATACAAGTGCAATTTTTAATAATTCCGCGAAGCCTGACCTCATGTGCCTTTCAGGAAGAGTCGACAAAAATTGAGAATCGATATAGGTATTTTCGGCAAAGGAAAAACTGCCGATAACATTTTTCATCCCATCATAATCTAATCCTGTTTTTCCTCCAATGGCTGCATCTATCATGCCAAGCAACGATGTCGGAACATTACAAAAAGCGATCCCTCTTTTGTAGGACGCAGCAGCAAAACCGCCCAAATCTGTAATTACCCCACCGCCGAGGTTGATCAGCAGAGAATGGCGGTCTGCATGGTTCGCTATTAGCTTTAGCCATATCTTATTACACGTCTCCAGGTTCTTATTCTTTTCACCGCTTTTGATAAGTATCTCACCTGCATGTGCGAGAATAGGAAAATCTTCTAACAGTTTTTTTTTACAATGTTTTTTTGAATTCTCATCCATTAAGATGAATATGCTGCTATCAGCCGAATGTTTATTATCCAGATATATCCTGAAATTATCTTTCCCGGTTTCAGCAAAAAGGTATGCAGGGTTCCTATTCAAACAGATAATTATTGGTCAATATAAAGATACAAATTTATAAGCGTAAGCAGTTCAGAAGATCCGATTGACAAAATTTTAGTATAGATCGTTTTTATTTGAACAACAACTTGAATTTTTCAGGACTTTCCAAAGCATCCAGTTCGATATCCACATCAATATCAGGCCAATAAAATTGCCTGGGAGATATGAATTTTACATTAAAAACACTGTCAATCGTAGCTTTTTTAAAATACGGGTAATCCTTAAAAGAAATAAAGTATTCTTTTTGATTTGCAATAATCCAAAACCCCACCGAAGAAATATTTGTAACACTACTGGCTAAAGTGTTTGATCCATTCTTTACTAATTTCATTCTTTTTTTCCTCCACGATTTTCATTAATACTGTTAATTGTTTTGAAGACAAGTTGTGATAATCAGCCAAACTAATAATAGGCTCTATCCAAAACTTTGCAGTTCCATCAGCGGTAGCAATATGAATATGTTTTCTCTTTTCTTCTCTGCTGTTGAAAAAAAAACGATACTCTTTATATATGAATAATGTTGGTGACATGAGAGTCTTTTTAATACGGAATATTTCTTTAAGTATTAATTAAACACTCAACAAAGGTAATGAAATCCATACATATTGTCAAATAGTTTTTACATTTTTTGAAAAACACTGAACACATTGGATACTTATGGTTTTTACTACGTCAGAATAAGCGAGTGAGGATTTTTTACCGACAATATTAACTGCAAGAAAATAATTATGAAAGAAATTGTTTTATTTTTGTCAGGCAAACAATAAGAACATTTGAACTTTAAATAAAATAATAATGAGCAGTATCAAAGGAACCCAGACCGAAAAAAATCTATTAAAAGCCTTTGCAGGTGAATCACAGGCGAAGAACCGCTACACTTTTTTTGCCAAACAAGCTAAAAAAGACGGCTATGAACAAATTTCTGAAATTTTCACACTCACGGCCATGCAGGAAGAGAGTCACGCCAAAATATTCTTCCGCTTTCTGGAAGGCGGGCCTGTGGAGATTACAGCAACTTATCCTGCCGGAAGCCTCAGTTCTACAAATGAAAACCTCGTAGCGGCGGCCAATGGCGAAAATGAAGAATGGACCGAGTTATATCCTGAATTTGCACGCATTGCTGAAGAAGAAGGGTTCCCAAAAATCGCCACAGCTTTCAAACTAATCGCGAAAATAGAGGCCGAGCATGAAGCTAGATTTTTGAAGTTGTTGCGGAATGTGGAAGACAACAGGGTGTTTGAGAGCGAAGAACCGGAAGAATGGGTCTGCCGAAAATGCGGTTATGTCCACAAAGGCAAAAAAGCACTGGAAAATTGCCCGGTGTGCAATCATCCGAAAGCATATTTTGAATTGAAGGCGACGAATTATTAATATACCTCCCGCACATCGTCACATAAGGCGCCTCTGCCATGGTCTGTGTTCTACGCCTATACTTATGGCATACAAAAAACGGCAATAAAAAAGTACTGTTAAATTTTATTTTTTTATTAAATATCTATTTATATTTGCCATTATGAAGATGTCATCAAAAACCGCACAACAGGAACAAATAATCACCATATCGCAAAGCATGAAAGAAGTTGGTGTGTTCCGCTATTTTCTTGGTGGCTTTGTAATTTTAGTGGCAGCACTTTTTATTTTTATAGAAATGTACATTACGGGTGCCTGCATCCTCATCATTGGCTTGCTGCTTATCGGCTGGTGCTCCAGGACAATTTTAGACAACAACAAAAAAATATTGATACACAAGACTGGTCTTTTCACCCCCTTCATTCCTCTGAGAAAAAAATCCATAGAAGGAGCATCGGCAGTTGTTCTTAAAACGATAACAACAAAACACAAAGGTTTTGGTCAAAAGATATCCACTAAGTCTACCACTTACCGGATCGACCTGGAGTTGCCGACAGGATTCATCAACATTGACAGCCTTGATGATAAAAAAAAGGCCGGTTATTATTCCTCTGAAATAGCGAAACTTCTTAATGTTGAACTAAAGCAAATCGATCAGTAATTTTTCGCCAATAATGCTAATATATTCTCTTTTAAAATTGGCCTGGGTTGTTTTTGCCAGCTCTTATCATTTCCCGCACATCAGCACATACGGGCACAACTCGCAATTGTCGGGGTTTTGTGTCTGAACAAAATCTTCTGCAGGATTAAAAAGTTGATTCAATATGCCGGCAAGCATTTCTTCAAATTCAGCCAGGTGTTCTGATCCCATGGAATAGATCTTTGCAGATCTTGGTTTTTCAGGATCCTGCAGGTAATACACATTACTTACGCCGTCTCCGATTGTGCGGAAGCTCCACACACCACAATGCTGCTCGTCATATTTCTTTACAGGATTTTCTTTGTTATAAAGCCACAGGTAGAGCAACACCTGGAAACAGTAATCATTTTTGTAATCCTGTTCATCATTCAGGAGTTTGGCAATATCAAAGTTTTTACCGGATGCGTTGCCCGATTTATAATCAATAATCTGTAAACTGCCACCGACCATATCTATCCTGTCGGCAAAACCTTTCAGAAGCACCTGCTTAACACTGCTTTCTTCTGACAAGGCAAGACTGTAATGAAGATCTTTCTCCGTAAATAAAACTTTATGCAAAATATTATTCTCATGATTTTCAATGATAATCTCCAATTGCGTTTCCAGAAATTTCCGCAGATAATCTTTGATCACATTATATATCAGCAGGTTCTTCCCGCTCAAACTGTCGTAGGACTTCGGCAGATCTTTTTCAAAATTATATTTAAGAATTCCTTCATAGGTCTTCAAAAAACCTTTGATAATATCCTCTGTCAGCTCCTGATTTACGCAGGTTTTAAACAGTTCATCCAAAACGGCATGGATATGATCGCCAAACTCTTTACTATCGATAGTTTCAGAATGTTCTTCATTTTCCCATATTCCTGCAACATGGCTGAAATAATACTGTAGTCCGCATTTCCTGAAAACATTGAGCGCTGAAGGTGAAAGGCCTTTTTCGGCAAGTGTCTCCAGCCGGGCGAGGACCGCCGGGTCCTTTTTGATGACCAACGGTTCCGGTACGTTTTTTTCAGGAGGAAATGTCACGAAAAGTTCGGTAATATTTATTTTAGGATTTTTCTTCGGCAACTCATATACCACCTGATTTACAAAACGGCTGCGTTCACCACCGCCCATATCATCGGGTTGCGTGTTATAGAGGAGATAAATATTTTTGCTTCTCTGCAGGATACGGTAAAAGTGATAGGCAAAAATCTCCTCATTTTGTTTGTATGTCGGCAAGCCGGAATCCACGCGTATTCCATGAGGGATGAATGACGTGCCGGATTTTCCTTTGGGCAGCACACCTTCGTTGACAGATAGTAAAAAAACCGTATCGAAGTCAAGGGTTCGGGTTTCGAGCATCCCCATAATCTGCAGACCGTTCAGAGGTTCGCCGACAAAAGGCACCGTTGTTTGCGATACGTGCTGCGTAAACATCAGGTGGAGTGTTTTCGCACTCAGCGTAATGCCCGCCGTTTCACATGCAGAGCGGATACGGGTGAGAATTTTCAATGTAGCAAAAAGAAATTCCGCATCCAGCCCACGCTTCGAAAATATGCTGTCTTTAACGAGGTTGATAAATGCAGTCAGGCAATCAATGGCTTT
>CAZMPB010000030.1:0-1169 GCA_964567775.1 uncultured Bacteroidales bacterium | reverse complement strand
GCTTTTGAACTTTGCTGATACCATGGCGTGAAAAGGATTTCAAGAGCTTCGGGTATGGAACTACTGCTTTTTGATAGCTGAACCATTACTTCAGCACGCGTATAAAATATCCTTTCCTGCCTGTTCAGATAAGACGGCAGTTGCCGGGCACCGTTTGTTGCATTACTTATCAACGGGTGATTAAAAAGCTTTTGCAGGTCTCTGTAATAAAACAAAGGCTCTTTTGCATTTTTTATGTTTCGGAAACGTTCCGAATTTTCATGTAGCTTAAACACTATTTCGATGAAATTGTACACCGAAGAAAACCTCATCGGATAACCCATCGTAATATTGAATTTATCAATGCCTTCAGGAACAGAATTCAGCATGGGTATCAGCAGGCTTTCCTCGTTAAGCACCACGGATATTTGTTCGCTCTTTACCTCTTTTTTCAGCAGGGAACTTATTTCTTCGGCAGCATATTTTACCTGTCCGATTTTTCCTGCAACAGCGACAATGGTGATGTTTTTTTCCTGTGTCAAAAGGTCATCGCCTATCCATCGGGCTTCAGCCTTATCCCACTTTTTCAGGTATTTTCGGATAAAATTTCCGGCTTCCTGAACGGTGTCGTTGATATAATATTCATCTCCGTCCCAGAGTAATTCTGCTTTGCCTTTTTCATAAAAACAGTTGATAAAAAATTCTTCGGATGCACTCAACGCATTGATCCCTGCAAAAACAACTGTGGAATGCATGTTGATCAGTTCATCTGAGCCTTTCAGTGCTTCGGCAAGTTTGCGGCAAGCCATGCCATAGGTACCCATTCCTTTGCTGTAAAGGCGCCCGGTAAAATCAAGGTAAATCTTGTGAAGCAGGCTATGAAATTCCAGATAATTTTTCTGGAATTCGCTCAGTGGTTTCTTATCAAGGGCCCACAGGGCAAGGTTTTTATCTTCATTTAAATAGGAGAATACAAATTCTGTATCGGCCAGATGCTGGTCGAGTTCATCAAAATCCTGAAGGAGTTTGCCGCCCCAATGCAAAAAATCATCAAAGGTTTCCGGCTCCGCAGTTTTAACGGCAGCATAGCTTTTATACAGTTCAACAAGTGAAGTAAATTCATCAGCGAGACTGATACCGGAAAGTTCAATCACAAAATCCTGAATGGAAATAATCCTGGGCAGAAAAAC
>CAZMPB010000029.1:0-26369 GCA_964567775.1 uncultured Bacteroidales bacterium | reverse complement strand
CCGCCCGCAGGACTATGGCTCGCAGCCGCCCGCCGTCGGTGTTGACTTTTTCCAGGGTCCTTATATAGATGCTGACGGAGTTGATAATCCCAAATACGATATTAATAATCCCTTGGTAAACTGCAATACCGCAGTAAACGGAGTGAATTTTGGAAACTGCATCATTGATGATGAGCGTTTTGGAATGCGCAGATTTGTGTATCATAATAACCTGGGGGGGCTTGATGCTATGACAGATCCTGACATTGCACCTGAATATTACAACTTTTTAAGAGGTATCTGGAAAGACAACGAACGGATGAGTTATTGGGGTAATGGCCACCCCAGTGCCGGCGGTAATGGGCCGGCATGCGACTTCATGTTCCCTGGTGATACCGATCCGTGCCTTTGGGGAACAGCCGGTGTTTCACCCGGCGCGCCCTACCCAGCCCAATACTGGACAGAGCAACAAGCCGGAAATCTTCCATACGACCGCCGTTTTATGCAATCAGCAGGTCCGTTTACACTGGAGCCGGGAGCTGTTAATTACATCACCGTTGGTATTCCCTGGGCTAGGGCATCATCAGGCGGCGCATGGGCTTCAGTACAATTACTGCGTACCGTTGATGATAAATGCCAGGCATTATTCGATAACTGCTTTAAAGTACTCGATGGCCCTGACGCTCCAGATTTAGCAATACAGGAACTTGACCGCGAATTGATATTATATATTTCAAACAGAAAAGGCCTTTCAAATAATTATACTAATTCCCCGGAAGATTACATAGAAGTCGATAATGGTATTATCACCGGTGATTCAGCTTACCGTTTTGAAGGTTACCAGATATTTCAGCTCGCAGATGCTTCTGTTTCAATTACAGACCTCCACGATCCGGATAAAGCCCGTTTAGTTGCACAATGCGATATTAAAAATGACATCTCTAAAATAGTGAACTACAACCTTTCTGAGGCATTGGGCGGAAATGTCCCTGTTCTTGAAGTTGACGGCGCCAATACCGGAATAGTTCATTCATTCCGTATTCTGGAAGATCAGTTTGCCACGGGTGACAAACGCCTGATAAACCACAAACAATATTATTACATTGCTATTGCATACGCTTATAATAATTACAAGACATACAGCCAGGCTAATCCCCAGGATTTTGACGGACAAAAACTCCCTTACAAAGCAGGACGCAAGGCTGCTGCCGGTCAAAACGTCTCAATTACCGCGATGCCACACATACCATCGCCCGAAGCCGGCGGAACTATTCAACATTCTGAATATGGTGTCATGCCTCAGATCACACGTATTGAAGGTAACGGGAATGGTGGGTTTGCTCTTGATTTTACCACCGAAACCCATGATAAAATCATGGATGGTTCACCCTATTTTGAGGCCAACCTTACTTATGATTATAATAAAGGGCCTATAAACATCAAAGTCATTGACCCCCTTAGTGTTACCCCTGGAAACTTTACTATCAAACTCATCCCTGCTACAGGCGCTTCTGATCTCAATAACGCAACCTGGATACTTACCAATACCACTACCGGACAAACATGGAACTCTGAAAGTACTATTGCTGTTGGTTACGAGCAATTACTGATGGATATCGGACTTTCCATTAAAATTCAACAGGTAAATCGCCTTGAACCCTCCGTATTGCCTACTCAAGACAAATTGGGTTATGAAAACCAGTTTATTGAGGCTACTATTGAATATGCCGACAGCTCAAAAAAATGGCTTCAGGGTGTTCCTGATAATGATAATTATAAAGCTTTTAACTGGATCAGGTCCGGCCAGACTGTTGATCAAAATGATGTAACTTTAAATGATTATGACGTATCTTCTTCAGGCGGATCTATTGGTGGTACCGCTTACGACCCGGACGAAATTTATGAAAAAATTCTTGGCGGTACCTGGGCCCCCTATCGTATGGCATCCAAATATGAATACGGGCCTCAATGGGAAAGTGCCGTAGTAAGCGCCAAGAACAAGCTGATGAACCTATACAGTATAGACCTCTATCTTACTCCGGACAGATCAAAATGGACAAGATGCCCTGTATTGGAAATGTGCGAAAATGAAAGCGCTACTGTACCGTCTCCCCTGACTGAAGGGCCTACGTTAAAATTTAACATGAGGGCCGGCCAGACAGATGGTGAACAGGGAATGGGATGGTTCCCGGGATATGCAATAAATGTAGAGACCGGTGAACGCCTTAATATGATGTTTGGGGAAGACTCATGGCTGCAGAGTGAAAATGGCCGTGATATGATTTGGAATCCAACGTCTTCCTATACATCGCCTCTCGGAGAGATTCTGATGGGAGGTAAGCATTGGACCTATATCATGGGACACAAAGGTGACACATATAGTTCGACATATGGTAGGATTATAGAGTGTCCTGCCTATGACGAAGGACAATGGCTGAAAGAAATGCTCTCTCCTGGTCCCAACCAATTAAACTTTAAACGTTATCTTTTTGAAGATGTCATGTGGGTAGGTTGTCCGATAGTACTTGAAAAATATCAATTTACTGATCCTGTAAATATGCCTTGCGAAGTTAAGATCAGGATCCGCGTAAGCAGGCCATACAAAAGATATTTTTCATCACCGAACACAGGCCCTGCCAATCCTTCAAATGACAACTACCCGATGTATTCGTTCAGCACCGACAATATTGCAACCACAAAAGGTGATGCAATGGCTGCTGAAGGCTCACTGGCTCTAATCAATGTCGTCCCCAACCCCTATTATGCATTCTCTGGTTATGAAACCGCCCAGCTGGACAACAGGGTCCGTGTCACCAACCTCCCGCAAAAATGTACCGTTTCAATTTATACGGTTAGTGGTACCATGGTCCGCCAGTTTTCTAAAGATGATATTAAATCATATCTGGACTGGGATCTTAAAAACTATGCAGGAATTCCGATTGCCGGTGGCCTATACCTGATACATGTAAAAGTCGATGGCGTCGGCGAGAAGGTGGTTAAATGGTTTGGGTCTTTACGCCCGATTGACTTAAACGCATTTTAATATTCAATTTATTTGTAAATAATATAAAAGTATAATTATGAATAAGACTTTTAAAATATTTTCAGCAATTATCCTGGCGGGGTTATTTGTTCTTCCGATCAAGAACCTGGATGCTGGCAACGAAGACCGTGTGGGCGAATGTGGTTCCCAGGAGTTATTAATCAATCCCTGGGCAAGAAGTTCCGGATGGGGTGGTGTAGGCGTTGCCTGCTCCAGAGGCATAGAAGCCATGTTTACCAACATTGCCGGTATGGCTTTTACCCAAAAAACAGAAATTGTTTTTTCCCATACTATATGGCTTAAAGGCTCCGGTGTAAATATCAATACTTTTGGGTTATCACAAAAGGTTGGCGAAACCAGTGTTATCGGCGTCAGTTTTATGGCAATGAGTTTTGGTGAAATACCAATAACCACGGTGGATCTGCCTGAAGGAGGCTCCGGTACATACAACCCGACACTGATGAATATTAATATTTCCTACGCAAAAATGTTTTCAAACAGTATCTACGGAGGTGTAAACGTAAAGATCATTAACGAAAAAATCTCCAACCTTGCTGCTACAGGTTTTGCCATTGACGCCGGAATTCAATATATTACAGGAGAAAAAGAAAATATCATGTTTGGCATTGCCCTGAAAAATGTCGGTTCAAAACTAAAATTCAAAGGAGACGGCTTATCTATCAGCGGAAACGTTCTTGGTGGCAACACACAGCTTACCGTTGAACAGCGTTCTGCTGAATACGAACTTCCTACTACATTAAATATTGGCGCTGCTTACGATTTTATTATTAACGATCAGCACAGAATTACTCTTGCAGGTACTTTTATATCAAACTCTTTTGGTAAAGACCAATATGCCGTTGGACTGGAATATAAAATGATGGATTACCTCTATCTTCGTGGAGGTTATGTCATGGAAAAAGGTACTTTTAAAAAGGCTGAAAGAACCAACGCGTTAACAGGTCCTCATGCTGGCGTCACTGTACAGGCTCCCATTAACAAAAAAAAGGGATCTACCATCGGTGTTGATTATTCCTACAGGGCGACAGATCCTTTCAAGGGCGTTCATTCAATCGGAGTGCGCGTTAACCTGTAATATTTTATAATTTTTTTATTCATAAAGAATCCCGTCTCTGCGGGATTCTTTATTATTTTTTATAACTTTAAACATAAAATCATGTCAAAGTATTATACATTAGAGGGATATAACAAATTAAAAGAAGAGCTGAACCAGTTAATGACTGTCGAACGTAAAAAAATATCCCAACAAATAGCGGAAGCCCGTGACAAGGGCGATTTGTCAGAAAATGCCGAATATGATGCAGCTAAAGATGCCCAAGGCATGCTCGAATTGAAAATATCCAAACTTCAGGAGTTGGTTAATACAGCAAAAATAATTGACGAATCACAACTGGATACTTCAAAGGTTCTTATTCTTTCTACCGTGGAGATGAAAAATATTTCCACCGGCGCAAAAATGAGCTATACGCTTGTCCCTGAAAGCGAAGCCGACCTGAAACTCGGAAAAATATCGGTAAATTCCCCTATAGCCAAAGGCCTCTTAGGCAACAAAATCGGCGATATCGTAGAAATAAAAATACCCGCCGGAATACTAAAAGTAGAAATCGTTAAAATTTCATATTAACCCACTTTAATACACTGCTTATGTCAAGTATATTTTCAAAAATCGTTTCCGGAGATATTCCTTGTTATAAAATTGCCGAAGATTCCAGGTTTTTTGCCTTTCTTGACATCAATCCTTTGGCAGAAGGCCATACGCTGGTCATTCCCAAACAGGAAACAGATTATCTGTTCGACCTTGACGACGAACTGTACAAAGGCCTGTTCCTCTTTTCAAAAAAAATTGCCCTTGCAATTAAAAAAACCATTCCCTGCAAGAAGGTTGGTATTGCGGTTGTTGGCCTGGAAGTAGCTCACGCACACATTCATCTTGTTCCGCTGAATGATATTTATGACATCGACTTTAAAAAGCCCAAACTATCATTCAGTAAAGAAGAATTTGAACAAATTTCTTCCCGGATAAAACAGTCCTTAGACGTTTGATCGTTTTTTATTCCGCATATATTCCGAAATCTTTACAAGTTCTTCATACCAATCCTTTCCGAACTTACGGATCAAAGGCACTTTTAAAAACTCGTAAAGATATATCCCTTCTTTTTTGCCATTTTTTAATGCCGGTTTGCAAATATGCCACTCGTGATAATTGACGGCGAAAAATTCTTTATAATCAATAACACGGACCGGGTACAAATGGCAGGAGAGCGGTTTCTGAAATGAAATTTTCTTTTTTTTATAGGCAATCTCTATGGCACAGGAAGCAACATCATGTTTATAAACTAAAAATGCACAGTCCCTCCCATTGATAAGTGGCGTAACTTTTTTGCCTTCAATATCATATACAAATATCCCCTGGCTTTCGATGGCAGCTTTCCCTTCAGCAGAAATCACCTTATATAGTTCACTTATGGACGAAGAAAGTATTTCAATTTCATCCCCCTCCAGAGGGGCTCCGGCATCGCCTTCCACACAACAGATGCCCTTACACGCCTGGTAATCACAACAAAACTGACATTCTGCAAGTTCATCCGCCACCAAGGTATTTTCAATTATCAGCATACAAAAATATTCGACTCAAATATAGATAAAATCGCACTGACAGTTAAACGAATTATTTTATTTTTGTGAAAAAAAGATGATCGTTTATCCAAACTGCAAGATCAATCTTGGGCTTAACGTAATTTCCAAACGCCCTGATGGTTATCATAATATCGAAAGCATTTTTTATCCTGTGCCTTGGTGCGATTTGCTCGAAATTATACCTTCAGATAAAAACAGTTTCGTTTTTGACGGGATAAGCGTCAATTGTCCTCAATCAGAAAACCTTTGTTATAAAGCATTTCAATTATTAAAAAATCAGTACGATATCCCTGATATCAGTTTGTATTTATACAAAAAAATTCCTTTTGGTGCTGGACTGGGAGGCGGTTCATCGGATGGTGCGTTTACTTTATCTGCACTAAATGAATTATTATCTTTGAACCTTGATAAAAAAACATTGGCTCAGATGGCTTCATGCCTGGGAAGCGATTGCGCATTTTTCGCATATAACCAACCTGGTTATATCACGGGAACAGGAACCGACATTTCGCCACTGTCATTAACACTTAAAGGATACTACATCGTAATAATCAAACCCGACATAGCCGTTTCTACCAAAGAGGCTTATCAGATGATAAGGCCAAAAAAGCCGGATACCCCGCTTTTGGAAATAGTTAAGCGCCCTGTATCAGGTTGGAAAGAACTATTGATCAATGATTTTGAAGAACCGGTCTTTTTGAAGTACCCAAAAATCAGGATGATAAAGAATAAACTTTACGAAAACGGGGCGGTCTATGCGTCAATGTCCGGCAGCGGTTCGGCATTTTATGGATTATTCACGGAAGACACAGACATTGAGGATAGTTTTCAGAACTGTATCGTCTGGAAGGGCTGCCTTTCTTAGCTCATTTGGGAGCCTTTTTAATCATATAAATAGCAACAACAGCAAATATAAAATTAGGCAGCCAGGCCGCTATCCATGGAGGTAAATTCCCATAGGTCGCAAAAGTCTCGGTGATGCGCATGAACAATATATATGCAAAGGTTAATGCCATGCCAAACGCAATATGTATACCGACACCGCCCCTGACCTTGCGGCTGGAAACCGAAACGGCTATCAGTGTTAATATGAACGTAGCAAAGGGGAATGCTACTCTCTTATGTTTTTCTACTTCATAAAATCGGATATTATCCGAACCCTTGAGCCGTTCATCTTTAATAAACTTCCGTAATTGCGAAAAATTCATCACGTCAAGGTTGTCCAATTTTTTTCGAAAATCAGCGGGCGTGAGATTGATTGAGGTGTCTTTTTTAACTCCTGAAAAAACCTTTTCCTGAAGGCCATTGATCAGATGTATACTGTAATTATTTATCGCCCATTTTTCTTTTATACTGTCCCACTGAATGTTATTTGCATTCATTTTATAATATAAAACGCCATCTTTAAAGTGCTCCAGGGTAAAACGGGTTCCTTTATTATCATCCACATTAAAACTTTCAACATAAATAAAAGCCCCGGGGGCTATTTGCATATGAATATTCCTATTGTCATTATGATATTTGTTTTTGATATAAGTATATTTGAAATTCCACAGGTTAATATTGGTATACGGGATCAGAAAATTAGCAAGATAAAACGACATTGCCGTCAGTATGAATGCTGTAATCATATAGGGACGCAGCATCCGGGCAAAACTGATTCCGCTGCTCAAAATTGATACAATCTCGGAATGCGTTGCCATTTTAGATGTAAAATAGATGACCGCTATAAAAGTGAACAGGGGGCTGAAAAGGTTGACAAAGTATGGGATAAAATTCAGGTAGTAGTCGAAAATTATTTCGTTGAGAGGCGCCTCGCTGCTGATAAGGTCATCAATGTTTTCAGAAATATCGAAAATAATAACAATTATAATTATCAGCGAGATAGAAAGAAAAAAAGTGCCTAGAAACTTTTTTATGATGTAAATATCAATTTTATTCATTTTTCTTTCAATAAGGCTTGATGCTGATAATCCAATAACCAGTGAAATAATGCAAATTTATGCATTTTAGTATTTTGATCTTAAAAAAAAACCTGCCCGGAAACGAGCAGGTTTTTAAGCAATAAAATTTTCTATTCTTCGTCTTTTTCCTGTTCTTCGTAAGCCTTGAGCAGTTGTGTCTGTAGATCACCCGGAACGGCTACATATTCAGCAAATTTCATTCCGTACGTGGCTCGGCCACTGGTTATTGAACTCAGTGCCGTGGAATACCTGTTCATTTCAGCCAGGGGAACCTTTGCAAGAATCTTCTGATAAGTTCCTTCGCTGCCCATTCCCATGATGATGGCCCTTCTACCCTGAAGGTCGGTCATCACATCGCCCATCTTATCTTCCGGAACAATGACTTCAACATCATAAACAGGTTCAAGAATCTTCGGCCCTGCATTTTTAAAGGCTTCTTTAAAAGCATTACGTCCTGCCAGTTTGAAAGAAATTTCGTTTGAATCTACCGGGTGCATCTTACCGTCATAAATATAAACAGCGATATCGCGGGCATAAGAACCTGTAAGAGGGCCTTCTTCCATTTTTTCCATGACACCTTTCAGAATGGCAGGCATAAAACGGGCATCAATAGCTCCGCCAACGATACAGTTATGGAATATCAACTTGCCTCCCCACGGCATTTCATGATCTTCCCTTCCGCGGATAGGAAACTCGGTAGGATCAACCATATTATCAACAAAAGGCTGGATGAGCATATGAACTTCACCAAACTGTCCTGCACCACCTGATTGTTTTTTGTGGCGATAAACCGATTTTGCCTGTTTGGTAATGGTTTCGCGGTAGGGTATTCTGGGTGGAAGGTATTCGATATCGATCTTATTCAATTTTTCGATCTGCCATTTAGCAACAGCGAGGTGTAATTCGCCCTGGCCGTGCACGATCAGTTGTCTCAATTCCTTTGAATATTCAGGAATAAGGGTCGGATCTATCCGTTTCATTTCGTTGAGAATACCGCCCAGTTTTTCGTCATCAGCGGTATTAAGGGCTTTAACAGCCACGCGATATTTAGGATTTGGAAATTCAATAGGAGCCATTTCCTGATCAGAATTTTTGGAAACAACCAGGGTATTGTTTGTATAGGTACTCTTTAGTTTTATTGTCGCAGCAATATCCCCGGCAACAACTTTAGAAATTTTCTCGCGGTTTTTACCGGCACAGATATATACCTGAGAAAGCCTTTCCTTTGTGCCGTTATTAATATTGATCATATCAGCAGCCTCGGTTATTTCGCCCGAAAGCACTTTAAAATAGGAAACTTCACCTATGTGCGTTTCAATGGATGTTTTGAATACAAAAGCCGCGGCGGGATCACTCACTTTGCAGGGGATATCTTTGCCTTCGATATTTTTCGGAGGTTCCACTTCGTCAGGAGATGGTGTAGAGTTTGCAAGAAAATCAAGTAAGCGGCCAACACCCATATCCAGCTTGGACGATGTGCACAAAACGGGGAATAAACTTCTGTTCTTGATACCCAGCTTCAAACCTTTGTAAAACTCTTCTTCTGTCAATGTACCTTTATCAAAAAACACTTCCATCAACGCCTCATCGCTTTCGGCAGCAGCTTCAATAAGGATAGCATGCAGCTCTTCTGCTTTGTCTTTTTCGGATGCCGGAATATCCAATATTTCTGCCTTGCCGTCCTTATATTTGAACATCTTCATCTTCAGGACATCAATGATGGAATCAAATCCGACGCCTGTACTGACAGGATACTGAATTTCAGTTACTTTATTCCCGAACTGGTTTTTCAGATGACGCATATTTTCGTCGAAATTTGCCTTTTCGTGCTCCAGTTGGTTGACTACGAATATTACCGGCACATGCAGGCGTGAAGTGTGCCTCCAGGTAATTTCAGTACCTACTTCAACTCCGTTCTGCGCATTAATAACCATCACTGCTGTTTCGCAAACTTTCAGGGCAGAAAAAACTTCGCCGATGAAATCATCGAAACCGGGAGTATCAATGATATTGATCTTTTTGTCGGCATATTCAGTAAACATCACTGTTGAGAACACTGAGTTCTGACGTTCAAGTTCAATTTCGCGATAATCTGATGTTGTATTTTTGTCTTCTACAGAGCCTCTTCTTTTGATAACTCCGCCTTCAAAAAGCATACACTCAGCTAATGTTGTTTTTCCGGCTTTTGAGCCTCCGATCAATGCAATGTTTTTAATTTCGTTTGTCTGATATACCTTCATTTTCGTAATTAATTATTAATGGGTTAAACTATTTTTCAGAAAAGGTTCGCAAAGTTATGAAATATTATGAAAAAAAATGCATGATACAAGAATAATACATGAAAATCCTTCAAACTATGAAATTTATCAAAAAAACATATGTTCTTTTGATAATACCGGTATGTGTTGTGTTATGGCTTAACGGCCTGCTCATTCACTGGCTGTTAAAAAAGTCGGGTAGGCTGGACTTAACAAAACAAATTCAAAACAGTGTCTCTGCTTTTTTGATAATCTACTTGGTAATATGAGGGATTTTTTCTTTGATCTCGGCCCAGGTTGTATCCTTCATTTTAGCCCCTACGACTTCGATTACCTTGCCTGCAAGCAGGGACCCGATAGCGCCGCATTTGTCAAGAGGCAGGTCATTGGCAATCCCGTATAGAAAGCCGGCAGCATAGGCATCACCAGCTCCTGTGGTATCAATGCAATTCGATTGCACGGGCTGTATTCTATAAATGTTTTTTCCCTGTTTTACAAGTGAACCGTTCACCCCAATCTTTACTACAGCGATGCCGCATATACCTGCCAGCATATCAAGGGCCTTTTCGGGATCCATCCCGGTAAATACTTTGGCCTCCTCTTCATTGGCAAAGACGATATCCACGTAATCGTGCATTATTTTTTTCAGGAAATCCAGGTTTTGCTCAACCACGTTATAACTGGCCAGATCGAGACATATCTTACATTTATGCTGATCTGCATATTCCAGTATTTTTTCAACAAGTTGATGATTTTGTACAAGATAACCTTCGATATAAATATAGTCGAACTCCGAGAACATTTCGGCAGCCAGATCATCATGTGAAAGCTCAATGGCTGCCCCAAGGTATGTGGCAAAGGTGCGTTCCGAATCAGGACTGATTAGCGCAATGGCGCAACCAGTATCCGATGACCCGGTCAATAATATTGGGTCAATTCCAATGTTTCGCATGTCATCGGCAAAAAATTTCCCATAGATATCATTCCCTGTTTTACCAATAAAAGACGTTGGTGTTCCAAGGTTCGCAAGGCCATGGATCGTGTTTGCAGCCGAGCCTCCCGAAGATAGTTCTTTTTTAAATTTATCAGAAAGTTTTAAAATCGAAGATGACAGATCAAAATCCACCAATTGCATACTACCCTTCCGGATCTCAATTTGGTTTAAAAAATCCTCTGAATCAAGGATGGTCATAATATCAACAAGCGCATTGCCTATTCCTAATACTTTTTTCATAACGTGTTTTTTTACGGGTGCAAAGGTACGAAAAAATTTCATTACGGCCTCGGTGTGACCTATAAAATCAAAGAGCCTAAATAAAAATATAGATGCTTAGATAAATAATTTTAGAATTTAATGAATCATTATAAATTATTTTTATACCTTGCGTCGTAATTAATAAACAACGGCAATGAAAAAAATAATTTTATTTTTTCTTGGCATAATAATATTATCATTTTCTTATGGTCAGATAACCAATTGGGAAGATGTTATTTACTTGAAAGATGGGAGTATAATACGAGGAACAATTATTGAGCAAATACCAAATAAGTCAATAAGAATACAGACAAAAGATAGAAATGTATTCTTCTATAATATGGACCAGATTGAGAAAATTACTAAGGAGGAAATTCCCAATGATAAAACAATAAATAATAAAGGATCAGAAGAAAATTTTGCAAAATTTTCCAATATTACGGAATTAGGTGGAATCTTTGCTGTTGGACCAACGACATTGAAATTTGAACCGTTTTATACAGGAGGTGGGTTGACCAACCATCTTGAAATTGCAAACAATATAAATCAATTCTCTTTTTCGACAATAAATGGTTGTCAAATTAATCGTAGAATTTTTATTGGAATTGGTATTGGCGCTGAGCTGGGACAAACCTCAATTAATTTTCCTTTTTTCGCAGATTTCAGATACTACATTCTTAAAAAGAAAGCAACACCATTAATTGACATTAGTGGAGGTTATGCACTAAATTGGTCAAGATCGGCTCTAACTTCAAAATATAAAAATGAAAAAGGAGGATTATTTGTAATGACTCAGATAGGTGTTCGAGTTTATATTTATAATAATATTTCTTGGTCATTAGGGTTTGGTTATAAACTTCAACATTGTAGAGAATTGACGACTTTCACAAATGAGACAGGACAAAATATACGAACAAGTATGATTGACAAATTTTCACATTTCCTAACATTGAAGACTGGATTTATCTTTTAAACAGGATTAGCAAATGGTTGTGCAATTAAAAAAAGCACAAGCATACAATCCGTAGGCAGCAATTAATTTAAAAAAAACATCATGAAGAAAGCAATCACATTTATTTTGTCAATATTGATTTCATTGTTTGCATTTGGGCAAGCTACCAATTGGGAAGATGTTATTTATCTTAAAGATGGAGGCATTGTCAGAGGTACAATTATTGAACAAATTCCCAATAAGTCTTTTAAAATTCAAACAAAGGACAGAAATGTTTTGGTTTATAACATAGATCTAATTGAAAAGATAACTAAAGAAGAAATAAGTCCAGAAATTTCAAATAAAACAATTAAACCGAATAACAATAAATTAAATACCTGCAAAATAAAAGGATTTTCTAATATTACAGAAATAGGCTGTGTTTTGGGTATTGGTAAAATGTCTAAGGAATTATTTCCTGAAAATAAAAGCCAATTGGTTAATGAGGAGAAGAATTTTTCACTTACAACTATTAATGGTTATCAATTTAATTCTCACTTTTTTCTTGGATTTGGTATCGGAACTGAAATTGGTAAATATGTATTTAATATTCCTATTTTTTTAGATTTTCGATATTATCTTCTTAATAATAAAGTATCACCTTTTGCAGGTTGTGGCATTGGATATGCTCCACAATGGTTATATATGTCTTCAAATTCGTATACTGGTTTTGGCAATGCCGGATTTTCCTATGCTCAAATAGGTTTACGTGTTTGCATTTCTGAGGATTTGTCTTGGAATTTGGGTATTGGGTACAAACTACAACTAGCAGAAAAATATTATTATTATTGGGGACCAAATTATAAATTAAACCTATATTCACATTTTCTTACTTTAAAAACAGGATTTACCTTCTAAGCAATTAATAAAAGTTCAGTGTAATTTTCATATATCCATGAAGCAAAATCTAATGAAATGTGGTGTTTTAATAATAGGTTCTTTATATTGGGATAAGCAGCAAAATGAGAATACCGACCTAAGGATTAATTGGAGAAAGAATCGGTTAAATATGGATGAAAATATCCATGTATTTGCCCCGATAAGATATGGAAGATTATCAGGTAAAAAAGACGAAACCTATTATACTATGGTTTTATCAAAAGAAATAGAGGAAAAAAATCAACATGGTACACCATACTTGATCCCTTTCAAAAATCAAATTTTTTGTTTTAGAGAATTATTTAATCAGGGGATCAAGCAATCCAAATAGGTTGATAATACATAGAAATTTAATGCTGGGGTTAAATATAGGATTTAAAAAAACCTTCTGATTTTTCTTTCTTAAACATAATTAATATGTTCTTAAGATAATTTTTTATAAACAAAAAAAAATCAAAATCGCCAGATAATATCAGACGAAAATCACAAAACGATGACTGTCTTTCTCAAGCACATCAATATAATACAACACAAAATCAAAATACCGGTTATTACCTTTGGCTTGTTTATGCTTACGTTAAGCATTCAGGTTCATGCGACAAAAGACACCTCAATCATTTATATTCATCAGGTTAAGCCAAGTTTTAAGGCACGTCTTATAAAAGCAACGGCAAAGCTGATATTGCCAAAAAACAGCATATCAAGAAAACTCGGAAAAGATCATTTTGTATCCAAACCTGCAACGATTCCGAAAAAATTATTTGCCGAATTCGTTATAGACACTACTCAGGTAAATGGCAGGAATGTTTTCACAATTTCGCCCAAAAAAAAAAAAAAACAGGCAAATACGTTTTATTTCTTCACGGCGGGGCATATATCAACAATATATTTCGGCAGCACTGGAGCTTTGCCGCAAAGATTATCCGTGAAACAAACTGCACCTTTGTTCTGCCTGATTATCCGCTGGCACCTGCCTCCAGCTATCAGGAGGCTTTTGCAACAATTGCAATCATTTATCAAAACCTGTTATCTCATACAGATACAAAAAACATCATCCTTATGGGCGATTCGGCAGGCGGCGGGCTTGCTCTTGCTTTTGTAATGAAGCAACAAAATGAAAGCGCAGCGCTACCGGCACAAATAATTCTTTTATCGCCCTGGCTTGACGTTACAATGACAAACCCGGAAATTGAAGTAATCCAAAAGAATGACGTTACTCTCAAGGCAGACCAACTCATTCTTGCAGGTAAAGCCTGGGCGAGTAAAAAAGAAACAAATAATTACATGGTCAGTCCTATCTACGGATCATTGGAGGGACTGCCAAAGATCAGTGTTTTTATTGGAACCCATGATATTCTTGCGGCAGATTGCAGAAAGCTTAAGGTTATGATGGAAAAGAAAGGCATCCCGATGAATTACTTTGAATATCCGGAGATGTTTCACGACTGGGTGATGCTTGTGTCCTTAAAAGAATCTGAAATTGCATTATCACAGATTTGTAACCTGATCAGGGAGGACATGCATTAATATTCGACATAAAAAAGATATAAATCTGTTCAAAATTTTACATTAAAAAATATTTTGTAAATTGCACTCTCAAAAAAAATGAAAATGAAAAAAATATTTTTTGGCCTGTATATACTGGCATGTATTTTAGCCTTAAACAGTTGCGAAAAGAAAATCGGTGGCTGTACCAACGAAGCGGCGATAAATTTCAATTCAGAGGCCAATGAAAACGACGGATCCTGCATCAGTATCGGCTCACCCTACGAGGGCGGTATCCTTGCATATATACTGCAGCCTGACGACCCCGGGTATGATGCCAATGTAAAGCACGGATTAATAGTCGATACCTTATGTCATTTTTCACTCATTGAATGGGGCTGTCCGGGAACCTCCACGGGAGCAACCTCAACTGCACTGGGAGCCGGCAGGGCCAATACCATTGCTATTGTGAACGGATGTACCGAATCCAGAGCTGCCTATATTTGCGACACCCTGGTTTCGGGAGGATATGATGACTGGTTTCTGCCCAGCCGGGACGAACTGGACAAATTGTATAAGTCAAAAGACCTTATCGGCGGTTTTGTCAGCGACCGTTACTGGAGCAGCTCCGAAAGCAATGAACACGATGCATGGTCACACGACTTCGGCAACGATAGCATCAAGGAAAATCATAAATACCACCCGTATTATGTAAGGGCGGTAAGGTCTTTCTGAAATTATTTTTTTATGATCTTCTTTAAATCAATTGTTTTGCCATTATCGAGCTTGACAAGGTAAATACCACAGGCAAAATTTGCGGTTGACACCACAGTTTTTTCCAGCAAAACATCTTCAAACACTACGTGTCCTATAGTCCTACCTGCCCGTTCGCCTGCTGATGATTAGGCGGGCATTATAGCGACCATGTCGGCCAGCATCCCAATTACATTAAGCGTTATTAAATGGCTAAAAATCTGAACGCAGCGGATATGAAGAGCCGCCGGAAATCAATAATTTTTAAAGCCCCAAGTGGAAAAAGACAGAAATAGTCTGTTGCCAGCTAAAAAATAAATATATTTGCATACGGCATGCATTGTACCGATGCGTTTGGCAAACACTACCAATAATAAACGATAAATCAATAAAAATAAAAAGTGCGGAGTCAGCACGATAAACACTGACTATACATAATGAAAAAAAACATAATGATCCTGACAGTTTTGATTGCAGTAGCTTTAAGTGCAAATGCTCAGTGGATAACACAAACAAGCGGAACAACAAATGATCTGTATTCCGTTTATTTTTCCACTCCCGATACTGGTTACGCAGTTGGAAGGTATGGAACGATTTTAAAAACTACGAATGGCGGAACCCTTTGGTCTCCACAGACAAGCGGAACAGCCACCTATTTAAATTCAGTTTTTTGCATTGATGGAGATACCGCTTATATTGTTGGCTATGATGGGACGATATTAAAAACCATCAATGGTGGAAGCAACTGGAATCCGCTGTCAAGTGGAACACTCTCCAATCTGAATTCAGTATATTTCATTAATTCGAGTACCGGTTTTGCCGTGGGATATAACGGAACGATCCTTAAAACAATTAATGGCGGAGCTGACTGGTCTGCACAATCAAGCGAAACCACGGAATACTTATATTCAGTATTTTTTACTGCTGCTGATACCGGTTATGTGGTGGGTAATTCGGGGACAATTTTAAAGACTGTCAATGGTGGAACCGACTGGGCTCCTCAATCCAGCACGACAACAAACACCTTATATTCGGTTGTTTTTACAGGAGCCAATACAGGTTATGCCGTGGGATATGATGGAACGTTGGTTAAAACACTTAATGCCGGAGCCATCTGGACAAGCCAGACAATCGGAACAGGCCCCTACACGTCAGTTTATTTTACGAACGCCACTACGGGTTATGCAGTGGGCGTGGTAGGTTCGATACTAAAAACCGAAAATTCCGGCGCCACATGGACACCACAGACAAGCGGATCGGTTGAAGTATTGCAATCCGTATTTTTTCCAAACAACAATGTTGGTTACGTCGTCGGTCAGGCAGGAACAATTCTTAAAACCATTAACGGCGGCTCAGGCTTTGAGGAAAACAGAACAGAATCGGATTTCGGCATATTTCCAAACCCCGCCTGTGACATGATTACTTTTTCCATTGACAATACTAGTCAGATGGGCCTGACACTAAACATTTTTAATCTGATGGGTGAATTAGTGAAGTCAGATTTGTTGACAAAAAATCAGCAGGAAATTAATATTGGTGATCTAAACAACGGAATTTATGTAGTTGAGATCAAATCAAAAGAATGGACTGAAAAACAAAAACTGGTCATTCAAAAATAAAACCGTTGGAAAAATAAAAACAGGTTAAACAGGTCTTTTAGTTATAAGGATTTTTACAGACTACGCCGAATTGAAAGGCGAGCCCATGAGAAAATCCTTATTTTTTTATAGTGCTTGCATTTTATTTATTTTTACAGTTTGCAAAGACTATTTACAAATGCCCGAAAAATACCGGAAAAGCCTGTTCTGAACGAACTTTACACGAAAACACTTGTCAAACTTAAAGTAATACCGATTTGAAAAATAATATAGTCCAAACTTCTTTTCAATTGTTTGTACTATTTATTTTTCTATCGGCATAACCAAATGAGAAATATCAATATGTCCTATTGGACTATTTGATATTTCAATTTGGTATAACAGGATTAAGCATTCCACGAAAATTCCGCATAGCATACAAACAAGGACACAAAAGCCATCGGGTGGCGTTATTTGAGAATTTTTTATTAGTTTATAACATTTTATAGGCCATAAACTTTTGCTATTTGTTTTAATTATAGCAAACCGATACTTTTGTACCCCAAAGTATGGGAATGAAAAACGTAAAATTATTTAATGGCTTTGTTGGTATCGAGAAGAAGTTTAAAGGTTACAACTGGCTCTATTCAATTATTATTTGTGCATGTTTTTTGCCGTTTATGTCTCCGGCAATTGCATTATTCATTGGGTTAGTATTTTCAATTATCGGAATAAGACATGAAAATATCCACAAGTACACGTCAAAAATCCTTCAGGCTTCCATTGTTTTAATGGGTTTTGGGATGAGTTTGAGTGCCGTAATTTCAGCCTCAAAAAGCGGTTTTTTTGAAACAGTAATATCTGTAATTACAGTGATGACAATCGGTATCTTGCTTGGAAAACTCCTTAAAGTTGAGAAAAACATCTCAGTGCTTATTGCTTCAGGAACGGCAATTTGCGGAGGAAGTGCCATTGCAGCAATTGCCCCAATCCTTAATAGTAAAAACTATCAAAATTCATTTGCACTTATCGTGGTTTTTGTGCTAAATGCCGTTGCACTATTTTTGTTCCCTTTTATCGGGCATCAATTAGGACTAAGTCAGGAAACATTTGGAAACTGGGCTGCCATTGCCATTCACGATACCAGTTCTGTGGTTGGTGCGGGGGCAATTTATGGCGAAAAAGCATTGCAGGTGGCTACAACTGTAAAGCTTATCCGGGCTTTGTGGATTATCCCATTGTCGTTGCTGATTGCATTTATGAATAAAGGTGGTGGAAAAAAATCAATAAAATTTCCCTGGTTTATTTTGTTTTTCGTGCTTGCCATTGTATTTGCCAATATATTCCCCGTATTTCAGACAAGTTACGATCATTTTAACTGGTTAGGCAAACGCGGGATGGTAATTGCTTTGTTTCTGATTGGCTCAAATATCACCGTAGGAGACATAAAAAAATCAGGCCCAAAAAGTTTTGCACTTGGAATTATTTTATGGGCCATAATTGCTATTGGTTCATTGTTTTTTTTAACACGATAGGCGATGCCAAGCATTGAGATAATATTCATTATTACATTTTCGATCCTAATAAAAGGGATAATGGTTTCGGGTTTGCCCTTGTTTCGTTTCCGCTGCTTAATGTGGTATGAAGCAAAAGAAATTATTCCAAATTAAATGATTTGCAACCTGATTGCTTCGGTAATGATTGTTCCACAAAAAATGAAAACAAACTACTCTAGAAACAATCGCATTATTAAAGGTCTCCTCTAAAAACTTCAAAATTCAATTATTATAAAAACAAAAGCCGCTTTCGCGGCTTTGCTCCCCAGCCTAGACTTGAACCAGGGACCCTCTGATTAACAGTCATAAAAATAACCTTTTGCGATATTTTGTAAAACTATTTGAAAGCCTTGTAAAATAAGACTTACAGTTAATTATTGTTGATAACTTTTTTTGTATTTGTATGTAATATTTTGTGCATTTGTATGTATATTTGTATGTATAAAAATTATAACAATTATGAAAAGTGCAGCAACTACAGCTATCATTCTTGAAACCAGAATGCCTCGAAAAGATAAGCTTTTCCCTGTCAAACTCCGCGTTACATACCAGCGGAAGCAAAACTATTACATACTCAGGGATAATAGTAATAAATCCATTGCGATGTCAAAGGATGTTTTTAAAAGGACAATGGGGGCCAGTCCCCGTGAGAAATATCAACCAATGCGGACACTTTTAAATGAACTCGAAAAAGAGGCCCGTAATATTATTGAAGGTTTGCCGGTTTTTACTTTTGCTGAATTCGAGCGTAAATGTAATGGGGCCGCTTACGATGAGAAGGACTTGTTTGCTGCATTATCAAATAAGGCGAAGCTGTTAAGAGAAGAGGGGAGGATTTCTACAGCGGTATCTTATGAATGTGCTTTAAATTCACTGAAGAAATTTACCGGCAAAGAAAATTTTTCATTTGAAAATGTTGATCAGGTTTTTCTTAATAAATATGAAAAATGGATGACCACGGGCAAAGACCCGAATAGCCCAACTACCGTAGGTATTTATCTTAGGAATGTTCGTGCCTTATTCAATAAAGCTATAAAAGAAGGTGTCATCCTGCCTGTTTACTATCCGTTCGGAGAGGAAAAATACCAGATACCTGGCGGCAAGAATATAAAAAAGGCATTGACACAAAAGGATGTCGGTTTAATTGCCAATTATGATGCAGTTAACGGCAGCAACGAACATAAATATCGTGATCTTTGGTTGTTTAGCTATCTCTGCAATGGTATGAATGTAAAAGACATTGCGTTCTTAAAATACAAGCAGATCAGCGGTGATGTTATTGTTTTTATTCGTGCTAAGACTGCCCGGGAAAAGAAGAAGTCACCGCGACCCATTACCATCATCATTACCCGACAGATTGGTCGAATTATTGACAGATGGAGCAATAAACCGGCCTCTCCTAATAATTACATTTTTCCAATCCTTAAAGATGATATGACACCAGGGCAACAGTATGCAGCCATCCAGCAAACTACAAAAATGATTAATAAATATATCAATGATATTGGAGGTAAGATTGGTTTGCCTCGTATCACAAGTTACACTGCCCGTCACAGTTTTGCAACCGTCCTGAAGCGTTCTGGTGCCAGTGTCGAGTTTATTAGTGAAAGCCTCGGCCACAGCAACATTGCCACCACAGAAAACTATCTTGCAGACTTCGAGATTGAGGAAAAAAAGAAATGGGCGGAAAAATTGACGGACTTCTAAAATTGTTAATATTTATTTCGAAAATGATACCTTTTTTTGTGTTGATGTGTATTATTTTTGAATTATTATGGATAATGTAAATTTTATACCCAAAACTGAACTGGAAGAATACCTTGAAAGACGTGTTAACTTCTCTATTTACAATGAATTACTTGAAAGTGATGAATGGAAAGGTCTTTTTGATCCCCTTGACTTTCTTAATCTCTTGTATGAAAACTATTTTATATTAAGGCAAATCAAGAATAAGCCGTTAAAAGTTAAAGCTCATTTACTAAACATCCCACTTGATGGCATACAACGCTATTATCTTTTGAATAATCTGAAATTGCTGATTCTTTTAGATTGCAAATCAGAGAAAGAGTATCTCCAATTTTCTATTTGTTCTGAACTTCTGGAAATTGAGTTGACTAAACTTAAAAAGAAGAAGGTTTTAAATGTAAAGTTCGATTTTGATAATGTATTAAAGCATATTGCTACTCTTCCTAATGACCAGGAAAGGATTAAATATCTTATTGAAATCAGGACAAGCTACCGGCAAAAGAATAAAAAGTCAAATATTGATTCTGAAATTTCTTTTGATAAACAATGTGATCTTGAAATTGAAAAGTTCAAAGAGATTTTTGCAATAAACTCTATATTGCCTGCAAATGCTTCATATAATACAAGGAAGGTCTTGCGTCATGAAAATCTTCCTGCACCGGTAATAATTCAAAAGATTGTCACAAAAAAAAATAATTTCAAAACATTCCCCGAATACCTGATGCATGATAAAAGCGAACAACTTGCTGCTGGACTGAAAAAGGCCTTCAAAACAGAACAGGGGAAAGGTATTCGTTTAATGATTGAGGCCTTAATACAGCATGATCCAACTCTGCTTACCATCAGCCACAGGGGAAATAAAGCTTTTTATGAATCATTGAAATTATATTTTGCCCGGAATATCGCTTCATACAATGCGGTTTTTGGATGCAGCATTGATTTGAATTTAACTGATAAACCTGAGTACAGCGATACTTGCAAGAGGATAAATTATATTTTAAAAGAAATTGCAAAACATCCGGCTTGAAAATCTTGAATATTCTTGTATTCAAGATTAAACAACTGAAAATCAATATATAAAGCAAAACCCCGATGTAATTTTGTTGCATGAATTTAAAACCATGCAACATGACAGAAATTACATTTAATGACATTCCAAAGATTGTTTCTCAGTTATCCGAAAAACTGAATAACATCGAAAGGTTATTGCTATCTCAGGACAACAATCAGCCTTCAGAAGAAAACAGATTTTTATCTATTAAAGAAGCCGCAGAATTTATCGGCTTGTCAGTTCCAACAGTTTATGGACTCGTTCATCGTAAGAACATCCCATGCATGAAGCGTAACAAAAGGCTGTATTTTTCAAAACAGCAGTTGATTTCATGGATTAAAGAGGGCCGTAAAATGACAGTTTCCGAAATTCAATCGGATGCCAGGAATAGCTTGTCAAAGATTGGCAGGGGGCATAATGGTTAAGATCAAATCCGTAGCCACGCAATTCACCATAAAAACTAAAAGGAGATAGGCGCCATGGTACAGGATTATGACAATGATAAATCTTTGATAACCGTAAATTCCGAAGAGAATATGGATGAAATAAACCCTCAATTTGACGATAGCCTGTTTACTCCCGAAACTTTCATCAGGCATGCTGAAGAACTATCCATCAAATCCGTTGAATCTGATGAAAAGAAAGGGCTGTTTATGGTTAAAAATGCATCCCGCTGGCTCGATCAGGCCAAGCAAAGACCCATTCCTAAAGAATTATTTGGTGTGCTTTGGTACGAAGGTGAATTATGTATTTTGTTTTCTGACACTAATCTTGGCAAGTCAATCCTTGCTGTTCAAATTGGTAACAGTATAAGCAGGGGGGAACAGATTCCTGGTTTTGTGCTTCAGGCCGCCAAACAGCAAATTTTATATTTTGATTTTGAGCTATCCGACAAACAGTTTGAGGCAAGGTATTCTGAAAACTTTAATCGCCATTACATCTTCGATGATAATTTTCTGAGGGCTGAAATTAACCCGGAAGAATCAGATTATAAAGAACACAACTTTGAAACTTTCGAGGAATACCTCAACCATTCAATTGAAAAGGTGATCATTGAAACAGATGCTAAAATTCTGATCATAGACAACATCACATATCTTAATAACGAAACCGAAAAAGCAAAGTTTGCACTTCCATTGATGAAGCATATGCAATCGCTTAAAAAGAAGTACGGGCTTTCTATCCTTTGCCTGGCACACACTCCCAAGCGTGATCTTTCAAAGCCAATAACACGTAATGATTTGCAGGGTAGCAAAATGCTCATGAATTTTTGTGACAGTTCATTTAGCATTGGTGAGAGCAGCAACGACAAATCAATACGTTACCTTAAACAGATCAAAGCCCGGAACACCGAAATGGTTTTCGATACCGAAAATGTCTGCACATGTCAAATAACAAAACCTGACAACTTCCTGATGTTTGAGTTCATGGGTTTTGGTATAGAGCGTGAACACCTCAAACAACATTCTGAAAAGGATAAACAGGGACTGATTGATCAGGTCAAGGAATTAAGCCAGCAGGGCCTGAGCCAGCGCGTTATTTCTACTCAATTAGGTATCTCTTTAGGTGCAGTAAATAAATATTTGAAAAAAAGAACATGAACACTGTTCACAGTATGAACACTGTGAACACCATGAACACCGTGAACACATAAAAACCATGAACGATTATCAGTATATATTGGAAAAAAGCAGTAAAAAACACATATGCCCTGCTTGCGGAAAAAAGAGGTTCGTCAGGTATATTGATTCCTCTACCGATGAATATTTGCCTGCACAATATGGCCGTTGCGACCGTGAGGTTAACTGTTCCTACCACCTGAACCCCTTTAACGATAATTATAAAAGTGAAAAAAGTGACATGAATGTTTCTCAGTTTTCCCCCCGTAAAATTAACGGCAAGGCTACCTCAGCTCTATCAGCCATTCCGAAGGCTATATCCTTTATTCCTGTGGAGGTTTTCAAACAAAGCCGCACATCTTACCACCAGAACCACTTTATAAAATACCTCAGCACCCTCTTTGATGATGAAACTGTATCCCGTTTGATCGGTCTTTACCATATTGGCACTTCAAAACATTGGCCTTGTGCAACTGTATTCTGGCAGATTGACCAGCAGAGGAATATCAGGTCAGGCAAGATCATGCTTTATAACCCCGATAATGGCAGAAGGGTGAAAGAACCATATAATCACATCTCCTGGGTGCATACTGCCTTAAAACTGTCTGCTTTTAATCTGAATCAGTGTTTTTTTGGCGAACACCTTTTAAATACCGATAATTCAAAACCTGTTGCCATTGTCGAATCAGAAAAGACCGCTGTCATCGCCAGTGTTTATTTTCCTCAATTTATATGGTTGGCGGTTGGCAGTCTTTCAAATTTGTCGGCTGAAAAATGTAAATGCCTAAGCTATCGCAAAGTTTTATTATTTCCCGACCTGAATGGTTTTGAAAAATGGTCGGCAAGGGCAAAGGAAATATCACAATCCATTCCCGGTCTCCGTTTTGAAGTTTCTGATCTTCTCGAACATAAGGCAATTGAAACCGACAAATCCAAAGGTTTGGACCTTGCCGATTTCCTTATCCGCTTTGATTATCGTAAATTCTTAGCCCTCGAAAAACTATTGGAACCGATGAAGGTTGTAAAGAATGTCGTATCACCTCCTCACACTAATATCAGTAACACAACTCTTGATAAGGTCAATAATAATAAGGTCTGTAGTTTCACCCCATCGCTTCCGAAAGAAACTTGGGATATTGCCGACCTTGAAAATTTCTTTATTAACACCCCTCTACCTCCACCACCGGTCAAACTCAATCCCTGGTCAACCATCATTGACATTTCTCTTTTTATTGATTCTCACCTTGAAGTAGTAAAAACCTATAATGGCATCCCCAATTACAAACCCTATTATAATCGCTTGGTTGAATTAAAGAAAATCCTTTTGCTTAATTTGAACTGATAAAAATTTTTATCCTCCTTAATCACCTATTTAACTAATAACTACTACCAAACCACAACATTCCCCCTAACAGTCTTCAGCCTAATAGCCTTACATCCTAACTTTCAACTTTCAACTTTTAACTTTTAACTCTTATCCTCCTCATTCCCTTAATTCCTTATTTAACTATTTGACAAAAGTATTCCTGTTAATAACTTATTACTTTTTTACATTCATTTGTGTTTTTTTACTACCCTTTTATATTATATTTGTCAAATATTGACAAGTCAAAAATAGTTCCGTGTCAAATCATTTTGGAGATAAAATAAAACTGCTTCGTAATGAAAAAAGTCTCTTTCAAAGACAGGTTGCAGTCGCTTTGGAGATTGATTCACCTATGTTGAGCAAAATTGAACGTGGCGAACGAAGAGCCAAAAAGGAACAGGTGCTTATTCTTGCAAAACTTTTTAAGGTAAAACAGGAGGACTTGCTGAGTCTCTGGCTTGCTGATCAGTTATATGAAATCTTGGAGGGTGAACCCTCTGCGCTTAAGGCCATGCAACTGACCGAGGATAAGGTTAAATACGATATTAAAAGTAAAAATGGAAAAGGCTAAACTAATAAATCCTTTATTGGATGAACTCCCAAGTCATTACGCTGACAGCTTGGGTCTTTTCTATACTTCTACTGTTACTCCCCAACATAAGAAAGATTTTGGTCAATATTTCACTCCTTTAGAAATTGCTGGTCTGATGGGTTCTTATTCAAAAAACACAAACGCTCATATCCGTATGCTTGACCCTGGTTGTGGTACGGCAATTTTAACATGTGCATTGATTGAATCCCTTGTTGTGCATAATCCCAATCTGAAAAGTATTGAGCTTATTGCGTATGAAACCGATAACGATCTTATACCTTATTCCGAAATATCACTTACTTATTTACAAACTTGGCTGACTTCTCGGAATGTTATTTTTACTTTTAATCTGATTACAAACGATTTTATCCTTGATAATGCAGATTGTTTTAATTCTGAAAATGACCTCTTTAGTGTAACCCGTGAAACTTTTGACATAATTATTTCTAATCCCCCGTACTTTAAACTTTCAAAAGAAGATTTAAGGTCAAAGGCCGCACATTTGGTTGTAAATGGTCAGCCTAATATTTATTCAATATTCATGGCTGTTGCAGCAAAACTTCTGAGTAAAACGGGTGAACTTATTTTTATAACACCTCGCAGTTTTGCTTCGGGCAGCTATTTTAAAGTTTTTCGGGTATTCTTTTTTCAGGTCATAAATATTACGAATATTCACCTCTTTGTTTCTCGTAAAGACACCTTCAACCGGGATAATGTATTGCAGGAACTTGTCATTATGAAAGGTATAAAAAAACTTGAAAATGTCCAGGCTCCTGATATTATAGTTTCTTCTTCTTTTGGTCTTAAAGATATTAATCAACCAGCACTTAAAACTTATCATTACGACGAATTGATAGATTTCCGTACCAATGAAAAAATACTGCATTTACCCGTTAACGATATCGAGGAACAAATTGTAAATCTCTTTAAATCTTGGTCTGGTAATCTTAATAAGTACCAGATTCAGATTTCAACAGGTCCTGTTGTTGCGTTCAGGGCAAGGGAATATATCCGTGATTTATACGAAAATGGTAACACTCAGCTTGTGCCTCTTTTTTGGCTGCATAATGTGGAGAAAATGATTTTGAGTTATCCGGTTCCGAAACCGAAGAAAGGCCAGTATATAGTTGCAACCGAAAGCTCTGGTTCATTATTGATACCAAACAGAAATTATATACTGCTTCGCCGATTCAGCAGCAAGGATGATAAAAGCAGGTTAATTGCTGCGCCATACTTTAGTAATTGCCTTAATGCTGAATTCATCGGGGTTGAGAACAAAGTCAATTATATCTATCGGCCCAAAGGTCATTTGGATCGTAGTGAATTAGTCGGTCTTTGCGCCTTATTGAACAGTAATTTGTTTGATGCCTATTTCCGTACTTTCAATGGAAATGTCAATGTAAGTGCTACTGAATTACGTGAAATGCCATTACCTCCGTTGGAAACAATCAAGCAGATAGGTAACGATATTATCCTGTCCAATGATTTTTCAATGAAAAATGTAAATAATATTATTAACGATGTCTTTGAATTAAATCAAATCACTACTAACCGACTAAATTTTTTAAAAAGAAGGGTACTTCCGTTAGGGTTCCCC
>CAZMPB010000028.1:2704-26926 GCA_964567775.1 uncultured Bacteroidales bacterium | reverse complement strand
GATTATCAATGATATAACAAGCTTTTCCATTTTTTTATGAATTATTCAGGTTAGAGAGTTTTTTTTCATCTTCATAAAATATTCCACCAGGATTAGGCCTTCCAGAAAAGTAATTTACCGTAAAATACGCAGATGGAATTAAAAAACAAGCTGCAAGCGAAATTTGCCAAACTAAATTTTTATCCTTAACTGTACAATATAGAACAATGGCTAATATTAAAACCACAGTTGCCATAAAAGCTAAACGCTCAATATTAAATCTGAATTTTGTTTCCATTTTTCTATATTTTAAAGGTTAATAATTATCATCTTTTTTCATACATGACGCAAGAATAAGTAGTAATGTGCTTGTTAGTACAAAGGAGTAAATCCAAATTTTCTTTTTCATAATTTCATTAAGTTAGAATTCCGTTATTTATTTTAGTCTTTTACACAACGAACACTAAATGCAAATCCTTTTGAATAATTATCTTTTGCCATTGCAGAATATTTAGCACCTAAACCATAATACCATACTTCTCCCTCATTATCTTTTGTTATTGACCAAAAAAGTCCCATATTACCCAGGTAATAATAGGTACCGTTACTGCGTCGACCGCCACCAGAAAGTGCTGTAAAACCACTACTATTTGTTGCACCCTCATTAGGACTATCCCATCCTTTTTTTGACTTTAATTTACCCCCAGCAATTTCCTCACCCCCTAAATAATTCATCAATAAATCCCATTCGGTATTACTTGGCAAATGCCATCCGGAAGGACATGAACTTAGCGCAGATTCATAAATGTATAGGTAACCGTAAGTTGCTACATTTGTTTGATTGTTATCATATGCCCAACAACCACTATTTGACCTGTAGGCAAGATTTTCAGCCATCCAGGTCTGGGTGCCTATTTTCACAGTTTTGTATGTCTTACCATCTCTGGTATCAGTAAAAGTCCCGGTAACTTGAGCTATAGAACTCATTGCAATAAGTAAAATTGCAATAGTCACTAATTGAGATTTGTTTTTCATATTTTTTCATTGAATGTTAATGATCTATTCTAAAACTTTATAAAAAAATTAAAAATTCAAATTTGTTTATAAAGCATTTCTATGTTATACTACTTTGTTGCCATTGTATTACAAAAGATAACATGATGTATTTGTGTTCTTGTCAAGTCATAATTTTTTACTAATAAAATCGTCATTGTTGCCACGGAAAAAAAGATATACACGGTAGTAGGTTATTACATTATTAATTTTTTAATATCTCAATTATGCTATATGTGTCTATTATTAAAGGGCTATGAGAATTTATAGTTTCTTTCATTAATTGTATTGTTTTATTTCGATCAATTGTCAGGATAATATCTGGTTCCTTACTAACCCCATAGACTACCCCATTGATATTAATTTCCTCTATTCCACCCCCTATTTTTTTTATATATCCATCATTTAACTTTTCTGATATCACATTGATATACGAAATATTATTTTGAATATCAGTTATTTTATACGTAAGAGTATATTCGGTACCTCCTTTTTCTGATCCAGTAATGGGACTTCCTGTTTGGTACTTAATATTAGTTACATGGGAAGGCCAAATTGATTGATCATATTCAATTTCTATTTTTATTTTACAATTTTCATTTGATTTAATTTTATAGCTTTTATCAAAAACAGAAGCTAATACATGCGATATTTCTTTCTTTTGGTTTTGGGTAAGGTTTTCCTCTGTGTTACCACTAAATTTAATGTTTTCAGAACAAATTGTATCAAAAACAATTTTATTTGTCAAAAACATTGAATGATATATTTTTCTAATTTCTTCAACTGCTCGATTTTGATAATTCGGCATTGTTAAATAAACATCTCTAAAGGCTTTAAGTGTATTTAATGTAAGAGCGTTCTGCCAAGCAAATTCGTCGATTTTTATTTTAGCATCATTTTCGTATTTTGAGTTTTTATATGTTTGTAAAAATGTTTTCCATTCATCAATTGTATTTATCTTTTCTGCTTTTAAATAGGCAATTTCATCAATATAATTCTCATAATCTTTACCGGAAAGTTTAATAAAATCATTAAAAGCATCCACAGTATTTGTGTTTTTGACTAGATTATAGTAGCTTTCCATTATTTCCCCTATATTATTGCACTTAGAATATTTTTGGAGGTATGCTTTATAAGACTCAATGGTATTAGCTGATTTAGCGTCCTTACATTCTATTTTACATAGGATTTTAAATGCTGTATCCGAGTATACACCGCTTGAATATTTTATAGTAAAATCATACCAACAATTTTTCGTATTTACCAACTTTGCTTTTTTATAATCAGCAATCTGTGCAAATTCAGTCTGTGAATACTTCTTTAGGAATTTATCATACTCCTCAAGAGTATTTTTCTTACAAGCTTTTTGGAATTGTTTTTCTTGTGCATTAACAAATGTGATTGTTAATAAAAACACTATTAAAAAAAATATTTTTTTCATAATTTTTATTTTTTTCTACTTTTTATTCTATTCGGTTTCGTCCCGTTTTTATCATGGGTCAATTACTATGTTTGATTGCTGATTGTCATCATTTGTATCATTATCTTTTTTCTTACAGCTATTTATTATAAAAAATAAAAGAACCATAAAAGTTAATGGATAAATCAAATTTATTTTTCTCTTTTTCATGACAATTCGATTTCTGATAATTAATTATTCTTTCACAAACTTTTTATTTACTATCCCATCCTTACTATCAAATTTTAATAAATAAATGCCTTTGGTAAGGGAGGATATGTCAATCTCGGTATGGCGTTGCTGAATAATTTGGTCAATTATCACTTTGCCTTGTACATCGGTAATTTTAACAGTATTGTATAAGGTTACTTGTTGTCCCTGTGTTTCAATAATGAGAATGTCAGTAGCAGGGTTGGGATAAACTTTAATTAGGTTATCTGCCCCCTCATAATTTTTTACCGATAATGTTACATCACACGCATCATTTGAAAAAGCAGACTCTCCGCCTGTATTATACGCTTTTACCTTATAACAAAAGTTGGTATAGAAAGGTAAATTTATATCCATATAGGCTGTCTGATCATTATCAGTGCATGCTAAAAACAAATATGTGCCATTTATAGAATCTGCACGGTAAATGTTGTAACCCTCCTCGGTGCTTACATCATTCCAGTTTAATTCAATCTGTCCGCAACCAATTGGTAAAGCTGTCAGATTGGAAGGTACTGAAGGTGGCATGGGGGCGCTCATAAAAGTATTGGCGCAGGCAGCGCTTGAAAAAGAAGATTGCCCCGAAGTGTTATATGATTTTACTTTATAACAATATTGAGTGTTTGCTGACAAACCTATATTTGAATAATTGACAACATTTGCATTTACCATCGCCAGTTGAGTGTATGTTCCTGATAAACTCGGCGAACGATATATAATATAACCAGCTTCATCTAAAACATCATTCCACGCCAGGTTAATCTGGCTTGCCGACATTGCTGTTGCTGTCAGATTAGTTGGAGCTGGCGAGATGTTTGGGTTAACAATGGCACATGATTCATTTGAAAAACCCGACTCGCCGCCGCTGTTATATGCCTTAATTTTATAACAATATTCGCTGTTTTGTATCAAAGCAGTATCATTATCTGAATAGGTGTTTTGATTTTGAGTAACAGTAGCCACTTGTGCATAAGCGCCGGAAGGGCTGAGTTTGCGAAATATTTTGTATCCTGTTTCTCCTGCAACATCAGTCCATGATAAATCGATCTGGCCGCTTACACTGGATGTTGTAGTTAAATTTATCGGGGTTAAGGGTGTTGTCGGAAATGTTGTAGCACAAGCCGTATTTGACCATACCGATGAAGCATCATTATTAAAAGCCTTAATACCATAACAATAACCAACATTTGGTGTTAGCCCTACATCAGAAAAAGTTGTAATACCTGCTGCGGTGGTTCCAATAGTAGCCCATGTGCCTCCAACAAGTAGCTTGCGGGTTACTTCATATCCTGTTTCACCATCCACATCATTCCATGATAGATTTATTTGGTTAGACGAAACAGTAGTTGCTGTTATTAAAGGCGCATTAGGTTCGCATATAATGTAAAAAGTATGTGAAGCATTATTAATGTTTTTGAGTAAAATATAATATAAACCAGGAGTCCAATACATTGAACCATAAGTTCCACTTCCCCCACCTAAACTTATTGATGATATACAAATCCAACTGTTTTGGTTACAAGTTCCTTGCTCCCATCCATAAACCGCCTGACCATAACCAGAAGCGATAATTTTGTAGGTTGCTTCATAAGGCACATTAATACTATATACTTTCTCATATAATGAAGAACTATAACCACAAAAATTCATATTCCAAACACCTGTTCCTGAATTTATAAATGTTTGCTGATAAGCTTGTCCTAAACCAGCAATAGGATAAGCAGGGTTGCATGGATCCTGTGCCTTTAAATTAAACACCGTCATTAGTATAATAACAATTAAAGCGCACAATTTTTTTCCGCACATGGCAGATAAAAAGAGAAATGTTTGTTTTTTCATAGTTTTAATTTTTTTTAATTAGTATTTTTCGAACCGAGGCCAATCCGTACTCCGAAATTTATTCCAATACTGCCGAAAGCATACTTTTGCTTCAGGGCTTTATAGGGTTTTGAATCAGGTGAAGGATCACTATCATTAATGGTTTTAACAAATTCTGTTTCTTTTTCTCTTGTGGTCATAGTACTCAATTGGTCAACACCATTATAGGTTGCTTTTTGAACCTTTGCTTTTGCAGGGGCATACGATAAATTAACCATATTTGCTTCGCCAAATAATGAAATTCTATCACTTAGTTTAAACATAACTCCTGCACCTGCATTGAACCCCAATGCGATACCGCCATTAGCTATTTCCTTAAAGTATCCATTATAAGTGTTATTTTCATAGGTGTACTCGTGAATAATTGATCCTATTCCTACAATGACACCAAGTTTTGCATAAGGGTTCACTTTTTCAAGACCAGCAGTAACAACAAACGAAGGGTTAATTCTTATCATTCTTCCTGCGTAAGATTGCTCATCCTTTTCAATCGATGGAGAATGTTCAGTAATGGCTTTTGATTTCAATCCCAAAAGGTAAGATATCCCCAGTTCGGCTCCAATATTTTTGGTGAACATATACCCTGCCGTTGCGCCAAAATTTAATCCTTGTCCCAACGAAACATTGATTTGCGTGTATTCATCATTAGATGGGCCAGAATTCTCTTTTACTTTAACAAAATCATCAATATTCTGAGAACCCAATTTAAAACCATAACCCACATTAGCATTAATATAAAACCCCTGTGCGGAAAGGTTAACTGTAAACACCAGGATCACTGCGGTGATCAACAAAGAATGTAATTGTTTTTTCATTTTTATAAAATTTTAATTATACCATTATTTTTAAAGTCATTTCTTGCAATCATGAACGTACTGTTATATAAACACATATATATTCGCAAAACACTAAAGTCCAGAATTTCAATAACAAAGTAACACAATAAAAAATCAAATAAAAAGCAATTTAACATTTTTTATCATGTTACTCATAATAATCATATTGAATTGCTTTCAAATATTACTTATTGCTCTGGGTTTTCCCAATAGAACATTTTTCTTGATTTTTATCGGTGTAATTTCAAATTTAGCCGGATGTACTTTTGTCTTTAAGCCAAAAGTATAATTACATGACTCGACTTCTTGTATTTTTCGGTTATAAGGATATAACCCGTTCAAAGGAAGATTGTTGTTTTTAAAATTCATAATTGCCGCCTGATTATTATGCTTGTTTTTCTTCACCACTAAGATGACAACTGTTGCAACAAGCGCTGCCGCACTGATACCAACACATACCCAGGTTAATGTGTTGTCTTGTTTAGGTAATTCTACATGATTCCACTGAGCTTTTGCAGGTTTCCATGAAACCATTAATAACATTGCAATAATAATTGCAATACTGCTTGTTTTATTGATTAAATTTTTCATTTTGATTTGATTTTAAGGGTTAATAATTTGTTTTTAAAATGAACTATTATATAATTTCGAATTTTTAATATTTACTTTTCTGTGCTAATACCAGATCAAATCTTAGCTTATAATTTAATTATCCCGAGTGAAAGCCCAAGGGAAATTGTAGATAATACGCCCGACAGGACATTGGTTGTTGTATTTGAGACTTTAATACTTCTCACCTTATCATTGTAACAATTCACGAAATTCTGATCGATCTCAAAAGATTGTTTACTACCAACTCTTTTTTTATCCGCCACGCTGTAGTAGTATATATGTTTCAGGTCTCCGTTTGTTAGTTTCATGATAAAATAATCGTTCATGGCATTATTTTCAATTATTTGTCCCTCATATTTGCTGCTATCATTCAGGGTAACAAAAAAAGTTGACCTGGCGGGTTTAAAACTTTCCGGAGTCGTTTTTGTTCCATAATACTTGTATGCGAATATTTGTCCTATTCCGCATGAAGATGTGATGTCTTCATCAAAATTAACCCTACATTTTCTGCCGCTTTTCACATTATAGACAAAATATTGTCTGTTTTTTTCATAATAAAGAATATCTGTTTTTTTATAAGACGCCTGGTCGCATTTAATCATATCGGGACCGCAGCTAAGCGAACTTGTCTGAAACTTTTCTCCGTTTTCCAGCATTACATTTATTTGTCCGTCTGTCTTTAAGAAGAATGCTAATAATAAAGCTACTAATATTGTCAATTTTGTTTTCATGGTTATATATTTTTTTATTGGTTTTTATTCTTTATTGAAGGGATGAAAAAATTCCAGGCAAACTTCCAATATATCATCGGGCTTATTGATACTGCTCCGGATGGCCTTTGATAATTTTTGTCGCCATAATAAGAGTGGTATGTTTTATCAACAGCCCTTTCGAAACCGATACCCAAGCCTGCAGAAAATGACCTGTTTTTCTTATTTACTTTAAATCTTTCGTATTGCCATCCGATTGCCCCCAGTACGCTATTATACCTGATTCCTGTAGAATATCCTCCTTTAATGAAAATCCCGTTCATGCGGACACGCTGTTTGCGTTCAATATATTTCCTGTTGAAGAAAAAATCAAACTCTCCGGTAAATAAGACATTCATACTTAAACCAATTGACCCGGAAGATTTTTGAAACATTACAGGCCTTAAATGAATTCCCAATTCAAAAGGTATATTTCTGTGTAAAAATACCCGCATTGGAATCCCGATTATTCCCCCACCACCAATTGCTGCTCCTAATGAAAAACGGCTGCCGTATTCACATACATCAATATCTGCTTTAGGCTTCTGGCTGATTTGGTTTACAGCAGCCACATCTTTGCGGTAAATTTTTTTCAGTTCATTACCGGGCAATCTTAGTACAAAATAATCGCAGTTTAAAACGTTCTCGATGATCTGTCCGGCGTATTCAGCGCCATCGTTCATAATGACTTTGCTTGTTGCAATTTCCTCCTGGGCATTCACCCCTTTGTAACTGAACAGAAGAATACTGCAAAGAAGCGCCTGAAAGAGGATTTTCGGAATTTCTGTTTTTGTTTTCATGGTTTTGTTGTTTTTGGTTAGACTTTTTCTAAGGTATTAAAGTGCCGTGAACAAATAAGAATGACATGAGGATATCTTTTCGTTACAAAAATTTAAAAAAAATTATAAAATAATAAAATACAGTCGGTTACAATTCAAACAAATTGAAATTATAATATCAAATAGTTGGGTATCCTCTTTGTTTTTCCTTACATTTGTTTTTTCATACTGTTTTTTAAAAAATTTCAATTATGAAAAGATCAGTTATGGTTTTTTTGTTTCTATTAATGGCAGAAGCTTTTGTATTGCCGGCAAAAGCACAATCATGGCAAGTACTCGATTCGATATGTAAGAAAAACATTGTCAGTGAAAATTTTGATACAGCATTAATTTATGCAACTAAAGCTCTTAAACAAGCAGAAAAAGAATTTGGGAAAAAAGATACCAACTATGCAAAGGCATGTAGTAATGTAGGATTAGTGTTTGACTATATCGGCCAGTATCAAAAAGCCGAGCCATTATTTATAAAGGCAGCGGATATTTTTAAAGCCACTTTGGGGGAAATGAGCCAAAATTATACCGACAGACTAACTGATTTAGCTATTTTGTATCATGAAATGGGAGAATATGATAAGGCTGAATCCTTGTATATTCAAATCTTAGATATAGATAGTATTGTAATAGGGAAAAATCATCAAAAATATGGTCTGGATCTAAATAATCTGGGTGAATTATACAGAGTAATGGGGCAGTACAATAAAGCTTTACACATTTGTATCCAAGCAACAGATATTTTAAAAAAAACTCTTGGTGATAAAAGTACCGATTACGCGATTTCTTTAAATAATCTTGCACTGATATATATCAATTTGGGGCAGTATGATAATGCTGAATCAATGCTATTTCAAGTGATGAATGTTGACACAATCACTTATGGAAAGGTAAATAGTCATTATGCAAAATCTTTGAATAATCTTGGGTATATATATCAATGCAAATTTCAATATGATAAAGCCGAACAAATGTATATACAAGCCTTGAATATAGATAAAGAAGTCCTTGGAGAAATGCATCCGGTATATGCTGTTGATTTAACCAACCTTGCTTGCATATGTCAAAATAAAGGAAATTATGGTCAGGCTGAAGCCCTTTTTATCCAAGCTTTAAATATTGATAAAGTAGCTCTTGGAGAAGATCATGCGGATTATGCAACTGATTTAAACAACCTTGCCGCCTTGTACAGGCTTCTTGGGCAATATGATAAAGCGGAAGCTCTTTACATTCAATCAATGCAGATCAGAAAAAAGCTTTTTGGAGATAAGTCTCCGGGGTTTGCCCAATCCATAAACAACCTTGCCGTTTTATATGTAAACATTGGTTTATATGAAAAGGCACTGCCTTTGTATCTACAAGCGATGAATCTCAGAAAACAAACTTATGGCGAAAAACATCCGGCTTATGCTAAATCATTAAATAATCTTGCCTACCTGTATTATAGGACACAGCAAAAAGAAAAAGCCATACCATTATTAGAAAAAGCATTAGAAATCTTTAAAGAAACTCTTACGGAAAGACACCCTGATTATGTTACTTCATTAGGAACTCTTGCTATTATCTACACTGAATTGGGACAATTTGGAAAAGCAGAGCAAATATTTCTTCATGCAATTAAATTACGTAAAGAAATTCTTGGAGAAGACCATCCTGATTACACTCAAACCCTTTGCAATTTAGCTGTTCTATATGAAAGAATGTCAATACCTTATAAGGCGGAACCATTATTTCTACAGGCAATTTCTAATATCACTAAACAGATCACAAAAGAATTTGATTTTATGACCGAACCGGAAAAGTTTGCATTTTATAAAACGATTTCGAGAAACTTTGAATCATACTTGTCTTTCTTTTTAAAATACAGTCATGCAAAGCCATTGGTAAAATGTTGTCCTTATGATGTTCAACTTACTCAAAAAGGAATTATTCTTAGGTCAACATATGAGATCAGAAGAGCTATCATTTCGAGCGGTGATACAGACCTTATATCCAAATATGAGTCGTGGAGTGAAATGAAACAGCAACTTTCATATCTGCAAGCACAATCTTTCCAAAAACAAAGAAAGGATTCTGCATACATTAAAAAGACTGAAGAAAATGCCGAGATAATCGAAAAGGAACTTGTAATTAAATCAAAGGTTTATCGTGAATCAAAAGCTAATGATACGATCAACTGGATGAGCGTTCAGAATAATATAGAAACGAATGAAGCAGCAATTGAATTTGCTTCATTTTCATACTATAATAATGGAAAAGCAACAGACAGCATTTTGTATTGCGCTCTTGTTTTACGCCCAGGGTATTCTCAACCCAAAATGAAATTATTATTTGAACAAAAGCAATTGGATTCATTAATTAATCAGGTTGGCGGAACTGATCATGAGATTGTGAACCGCTTGTATTTTAAACAATATTCTAATAACCTGAAACCTGGAAATAGTTTATATGATTTAATCTGGAAACCAATAGATTCTTTATTACAGGGGGTAAAAACTATTTATTATTCTCCATCAGGATTGTTGCATAAATTTTCTTTTGCAGCAATAAAAAACCCCGATGGCACCTGTTTATCTGACAAATACAACCTGGTTCAATTAGGCAGCACCGGAAAGATAATTCAAGTAAAAGAACATCAGGATTACATCATGGTATCCGACTCAGCATTAGTATTTGGTGGTATAAACTATAATCAAATGGATAATACTCTGGATACGCTCAATGAAAACCTTCTTTCTTCCTCACGTGGCATGACTTTACCCGTGGATAGTTCGAGAAGCATCCCCTGGGGATACCTGAAAAGCACTTTCTATGAAGCAAATTATATTGACAGTCTTTTCAAAGTAAATAAAATTTCAACAAATTATCTTTCTGGTAGTAAAGCAACCGAAACTTCATTTAAACAAAAGTCGGGAATGGCGCCACAGATCATTCATATCTCCACTCATGGTTTCTTTTTCCCGGAACCTGAAAAAAAGAAGACAGATGATAGCTTCACTGGCTTCAGCCAACAAGTTTATAAATTTTCGGAAAATCCTCTTCTGCGGTCAGGATTAATTCTTGCAGGTGGCAATTATGTTTGGACCAGGGGGGCTACCACATTTGGCAAAGATGATGGTATCCTTACAGCTTATGAAGTATCAGACCTTGATTTTACAAATACAAAACTTGTAGTTCTTTCTGCGTGTCAGACCGGGCTTGGTGATATAAAAGGCAATGAAGGCGTTTTCGGCTTGCAGCGTGCATTTAAAATGGCAGGGGTTGATAATATCATAATGAGTTTATGGCAGGTTCCGGGTAAAGAGACGACAGAATATATGCAGCAGTTTTACTCAAATTGTTTTAAAAAACAGACTATTCGTGAAGCCTTCACAAACGCCCAGAACTGGATGAAAAAGAAATATTCGGATGATCCATACAAATGGGCTGCGTTTGTGCTGATGGAGTAAAAGATATTTTTGATTTAATGATCCTTTACACACCTTATTGAAAAACCACCATTTACCGGGCTAAAAACATCTAAAGTAAGGTATGGATAGCCCGTTGTATATTCATTATCATAATTTAAAATCATACTCCAAGTACACTTAGAATTGGGTATTTCGGGAATATGTAAAGTGTCAGATGACCACCATCGACCTTCAAGATTAACATCACGATATTCGTTATAGCGGCTGCCACCTGGTAACCCTGTAAAGCCGCTGGTATTTGTAGCACCCGTATTTGGTACAGCCCAGTGTAAAGTACCTGTTTCTTTTAATTTACCGCCTGCGATAGAATCTCCACCTAAAAAATTAACCAATGTACACCACTCATCCCATGTAGGCACATGCCACCCCGCAGGGCAAACACCCCGAATATCACCTATTACGTACCAGTTGTACAATCTGCCATATATCTGGCTGTTGCTTTCCTGGTTATTATAATTGCAATATGCGCCAGAAGACAGATTGAACCATATAGCGCTATCGGTTACATTAGGTATTGCGTCTCCATTACGGTAATGTGTAACTTTAAGGTTTTCCGCCATCCATGTCTGAGTGCCGATAGTTACCGCGTGGTAAATATTTCCATCAATGTCTGTTATGACACCTGTATTGGGGTTATTATCATTATTATTATCAATAGAGTCATCATCTTTTTTGCAACTGCCAAAAAATATGCATAATATGCAAAAACATAATAACAGGTATATCAATGAATTTTTTTTCATAATAATTTTAATGGGGTATGCACATGTCACATACTCTTAATTAGTTTATATTCAACAGGTACATGAATAACTGCTTGTTCAATTAATCTTTGAAAAAGAAGTCCCCTGCTTTTTGATTTTCTTCTATTGTATCTAAATGTATATTCGTCCAGATAATATGGTAGATGTTTTTCGCCTGCAAAATTCTGATGTGTTCCTAAAAGCCACCTTTTCAGTAATGATGCACTTCTATGAACATTCGGCAACATTTCATTTTCGTCAAGTATTTTAATTTTTTCTTCAATTTTTTGTGTATACCCTTTCTTTGTAATACCCGAGTATCCTTTCCATCCATCTGTAATTATAGTACTCCCAACTTCAACATTATTTGTAATGAATTTGCTCAATGACTTTTTTGATGCATCTGAAATTGAAGACATTCTTACTCGGCCTGTTCCTTTTTCCATTACCTCAATAGCAATTACGACCAATGCTTTCCCTTCTGCTCCTCTGCCTCTTTTCCCTGATTTGGCTCCGCCCACAAAAGTTTCGTCAACTTCAACTATTCCTTTTAATTTATCTCTGCCGGGAAACACCATTAATCTTCTAAATTTATGAAGCCAAGTCCATGCTGTTCTGTAACTACCAATGCCCAAAATTCTTTGAAGTCCAATTGCACTTACTCCATTTTTCTGAGCTACCATCCACCACAATGCCCTGAAAATGGTAACAAGAGGCAATTTACTTTTATGAAAAATTGTTCCGGCTGTAATTGAAAGTTCATCTTTACAACTCTTACATATCATTATGCCTCTAGTATTAAGCCAATATTCTTTATGTTGACACTTTCTGCATTTATAACCATCAGGAAATCTAATTTCCCTTAAACAATCTATACATTGTTCTTCTGTTGAAAACATTTTTTCAAATTCTATTTGATTCTTGGGGATTTCCATAGACCCCAAATTTACTACATTTTTTTATATGTTTTATGTGCATACCCCATATAAATAAAATGGAAAATGGTAATTTCTTTTTTTTGAGGCGCTATGAGAAAAAATGTTTACTCTGAAAAGAGAAGAACAGCGCTTTCTTGAAAACAAGACTAAGAAATAAAAGGTAAATAAGGGCAGCCTGCCTGGACGGCATGGAAGGCGCGCTGAAATATTTGTAAGTAGTGGTGCCCAATGAAAAGTAAGGTGCAGAGCACCGATAATATGTATAGCAAAATATAGCAGTTTAATATCAAGGTGCAGAGCACCGTAATATATTTTGATCCGCACATAAAAATAAAGATGTACCTGCATGGTATCCATCCTAAGAATTTCATGTCTGTAATCCGTATAAATGCCAGCTTATAATGCTTTTTATTGCACATATAAACAGGATGTATACACCAATACATATGGGTGATACCACAATCAGGAACACAATATTACGGTACGCCTGTCTGCCGAGAACAGGCAGGCTGTACCTAATTTCGTTATTATTTTTATTTTACAAATATTGCGGTGCTCGTGTCTGTCGGGCCAGGCAGGCTGCACCTGTCATTTGTGACATCAAAAAAAACATCAAAGAAAAAACAATAGACCTTGACGTCATTGGACGCCTTGGCGGATCAAAGCTTAGATACGCAAAAATATCAGGCATTGTCTGCCTGTTTTCTGATTGTCCGTCAAGGTTAACTTGTAGAAAAAATATCAGACACAACAGAAATACAAACAAGTAAAACCCGCAAAACCTACGCAGTGCAACATTTTTAAATATATACAAATTATTTATTACTAAACATCGGTTTGTTTTCAGCACCTCAAAAAAGATTTGTCCAATAAAATTTTCTTTTCTATTGTTTTGAATTAAAAAATGTATATTTGCATCAAAATTTCCCTTTTGAAATATCCGGTTTCACTAACATTCGTTATCTGAAACATTTCATTTAACCTGAAATTTACAAGTTTTTTATCCCTTAAAGCACAAATCACTTAACCAAATTAGATTTTATGTACAATATTATTGACCTGAATGGAATGAGCATTCCTGAACTACAGGAAATTGCAGAGAAGCTCAATGTTCCTGATTTTGAAGACCTCCGAAAAAAAGACCTCATTCACAGAATCCTTGATATACAGGCTATCAAACCCGAAGAGCCCAAACCCGCAGAAAAAAACAACGAAGAAAACGGGAAAAACCGACGCAGGGTAACACAACGACGCACACGCATTGAAAATCCCGAATTAAAACAACAATCCAACAATAATAGCCAATCCACTCAGGAAACTCCCGGAAAAGTTTTTGAAAAATCGGAAAAAGCCTATGAAAAACCAGGAAGGGTTTTTGAAAAACCGGTAAAAATTTTTGAGAAAAAACAGAGACGCCCCAACGATTTTAACAAACAAAAATCTTTTGAAAAGCCCGTTGTAAAAGAAGAACAAAAAACAGACGGGCAGGCAGAAAAACAAAAAACCCAGGAAAAACAACCTGAAATAATTTTCAAGACAGAGGAACATAAATCACAGGAACAGCAGCCGGATAAAGTTTATAAAAAAGAACTTTTTGAAGAAGAAGCAAAAAAATTTGATTTTCTTTTGCCTTCATTTGAGGAGGACGAAACTCTTAATCCGGTTATGCCACAGGAAGATGAAAAGCCCGTTCAGCCAACAGTTCAGGAAGTTGAAACTAATGAATCTTCAATAAGTATTGAGTCCGCTGAAAACAAATCCGAAGGCGAAATCATCACCCGCGAAGAACCCGTTAGTGAAGAAAACAAAACCAATGATCAGGATCGCACACAGCGCGACAGCCAATACCGTAACCGTCAGCAGCGCGAAAAACAACCTGAATATTCTTTCGATTTTGAAGGTATTGTTTCCAGCGAAGGCGTGCTTGAGATCATGCCCGATGGGTATGGCTTTTTACGTTCTTCTGACTATAACTATCTGAACTCACCCGATGATATTTATGTATCACAATCGCAGATCAAACTGTTTGGATTAAAAACAGGAGACACCCTGAAAGGCAAGATACGTCCGCCAAAAGAGGGTGAAAAATATTTTCCGCTCATCAAAGTGGAACATATCAATGGCCGCAGTCCCGAAATTGTCCGCGACCGCGTAAACTTCGACCACCTCACGCCCTTGTTCCCCGAAAAGAAACTCAAACTTACCGGACACCCGCAGATGACCATGACAACACGTGTCATTGATATGTTCACACCTATCGGAAAAGGCCAGCGGGGACTGATCGTAGCACAGCCAAAGACCGGAAAGACGATGATACTTAAAGAAATTGCCAATGCTGTGGCATACAACCATCCGGAAGTTTACCTCATCATACTTTTAGTGGATGAGCGCCCCGAAGAAGTTACCGATATGCAACGCAGTGTGAATGCCGAAGTAATTGCATCGACTTTTGATGAACCCGCCGACCGCCATGTCAAGATCGCCAACATTGTTCTCGAAAAAGCGAAACGCCTGGTTGAATGCGGACACGATGTAATGATTTTGTTAGACTCCATTACCCGTCTTGCACGCGCATACAACACAGTGGCACCCGCCTCAGGGAAAGTCCTGTCCGGCGGTGTTGAAGCATCCGCATTACAAAAGCCCAAAAAGTTTTTCGGTGCAGCCCGTCAAATCGAAAATGGCGGCTCCCTTACCATCATTGCTACAGCGCTCACCGAAACCGGCTCAAAAATGGACGAAGTAATCTTCGAGGAATTCAAAGGTACCGGTAACATGGAGTTGCAGCTTGACAGGAAACTCTCCAACAAACGCATTTTCCCTGCTATTGACCTGGTAGCATCAAGCACACGCCGCGACGACCTCCTCCATGAAAAAGAAGCATTGCAGCGTATATGGGTATTGCGCAACCACCTCGCCGACATGAATCCCATTGAAGCCATGGAATTTCTGAAAGACAAAATGAAATTCACACAGACCAACGAAGAGTTTCTGCTTTTCATGAACACCTAAGACTGCCCAAGTGTTAGTTATAATAACCTGTCCGGCAGGAAAAGTACGGTTTTGAATTATATAGGATACATGTTCTTTTTTACTAACTCCGGATAGCATTTCTGTATCTATTTATACGGTTATCGGCTATCCCTTCCACATCTAACACGCTTGGGGTAAAACATTTATTCTGCCAGGTTCGTTATGCAAACGTCTACATATCAATATTTTTAATACTTTCAGGTAATACGTACCATAAAAATTTCTATTTTTGTAACAGAAATATTAATTAAAAAAAATACCACTATGAACCTTCAGAAATTTAGAGATAAACACAGTCTGCTTGCAGAATGGTCGTATACGTTAAAGCCCATCGAAAAAGGGTACAACATGCGTACACTGTATGTAAATGTTGGCAATCATGAAATAAAAGAAAAGCCTGTTTCACAAATGATGAAAGATAAATTTGTCGGTGGTAAGGGTTTTGGCTTAAAACTTTTATGGGATGCGACAAAACCTGAAACAAAATGGAACGATCCTGAAAATGAAATTGTAATCAACACCGGCCCTATTTGTGGTATTACTCAATATTCCGGTGCGGGAAAATCACTGGTAGTAGCTATTTCGCCACAAACCGGCATTCCTATCGATAGCAATGTCGGTGGTTATTTTGGGCCATTTATGAAATTCTCAGGTTTTGATTCCATGGAAATCCAGGGAAAATCAGATAAAGAGGTGATCATATTTATTGATGGTGTCAATGGTAAAGTAGAGATCTATGATGCCGATGATCTTCCTATAGACAGCCACGTATTGGGCGAAGAGCTGCATGAGATCTTTGCCAATGATGAAAAGGACAGGATGAATGTTTCAGTCGTATCGGCAGGCACTGCTGCCGATCATTCGCTGATCGGATGCCTGAACTTCACATTCTTTGATATGAAACGTAAGGTTGTAAGACTGAAACAAGCCGGAAGAGGCGGTCTCGGCACCATACTGCGTGATAAAAAAATCAAGGCCGTGGTGGCTAAAGTCCCCGGTGTTAAAGGCAATCTGAATAATGTTGTTGATCTGGACGCAATCATGGAACGTGGAAAACGCTTCAATAAAGAAATGCGCGAGCTCGATGATTCACAATGCCAGATGCGCAAGATCGGAACAGCCCACCTTACCCACATCATGAATGATTACGATCTGTTTCCTACGAATAATTTTAAATTTGGCAGCCACCCCGATGCCATCAAGGTTCATGCTGAAAGATATAAAGAACGTTTTACCCAAAATATGCCCGACGGCTGCTGGATAGGATGCAATATGTCGTGTGCAAAGGGTGTGGATAATTATGAACTGCGCACAGGCCCTTACAAAGGTTCAAAAGTAATTGTGGACGGCCCTGAATACGAAACAGCAGCCTCTTTAGGCTCCTGCGCAGGAATCTTTGACCCTGATTTTACTATTGAAGCGAATTTTTATTGCGACACCTATGGTATTTGTACCATCAGTTGGGGAACCATCCTTGGCTTTGTGATGGAATGTTACGAAAACGGCATTCTGAACGAAGAACGCACCGGTGGTGTTAAACTTAACTTCGGAAATTCCGATGGCGCGATGGAAATCCTGCATCAGCTTGCACGCGGTGAGGGCTTTGGCGTGATCGCCGGACAAGGTGTTCACAAAATGAAAGAAATATTTGCCGAAAGAGGCTGGGGGGATCCAAAATTCATGCAGGACATCGGCATGGAAAACAAAGGCCTTGAATATTCGCAATATGTTTCCAAAGAATCACTGGCGCAACAAGGCGGCTATGCCATGACCAACAAAGGCCCGCAACACGATGAGGCATGGCTGATCTTCATGGACATGGTCAATAACCAGATTCCTACCTTTGAGAAAAAAGCTGAAGCACTATACTATTTCCCGATGTTCCGTACCTGGTTCGGACTGCAGGGATTATGCAAACTACCATGGAACGACGTGGAACCCGCCGACAACCACACACATGCTGAACCCGGTAAAGTTCCCGAACACGTCGACAACTATGTAACCATTTATAAAGCTGTGACGGGCCTTGACCTTGATAAAGATTCTTTGATCACCCAATCCGAAAAAGTTTATCAATTCCAGCGAGTGTTCAATATCCGTTGCGGAAAAGGTTTGCGCCAGCATGATGCTCAGCCATACCGCGCTGCCGGCCCCGTTACTGTTGAAGAATATGAATCACGCCAGGAACGCTACGACAAGCAGATGAAAGAAAAGATCGGCATCGACCCTGAAGGAAAATCAACGGAAGAAAAAGTAGCGATTACCCGTAAGTACAGGGAAGAACAATACGAAAAACTTCTTGATGCGGTGTATTTCCGCCGTGGGTGGACTTCGAACGGCGTTCCTACCATTGAAAGACTGAAATCCTTAGGGATGGACCTGCCGGAAGTGATTGAAATTGTAAAAGACAAACAGAATTAATAAACAATACTTCGCTTTAGCAAAAACCCGTCCTGATGAAGTACGGGTTTTTTGTTTTTACCCTGGTAAGGAATAGTTTTTCTTTATTATTTTTGTAATCAAACCCCAGCCCAATAAAACAATTTATGGCCAACAAGCCCACAGGCAAACAAAAAACAATTCATCCCCGGCAAAAACAGGGACAGGCCATTTTACAAAAAAAATCATTTCATATTCCCCCATGGATTATTTATGCCTTACTGGCAGCCACAGCAATCATATACTCCCGTGCCTTGTTCAACGGCTTCGCCAGCCTCGATGACGACGATTACCTGTTCGATAATCCATATATCAAAAATTTTAATTTCGATGCGGTAAAATCCATTTTCACTTCTTTCTACCTTGGCAACTATCACCCGCTGACTACGCTAACCTATTTGTTTGAATACCACACTTACGGACTAAACCCGCTGCCTTTTCACCTGCTGAATGTGCTGCTGCATCTGGCAAACACTATGCTTGTATATAAGCTTGCCGAAAAATTAAGCGGACAAAAATTAACCGCATTGATCGTGGCAGCCTTGTTTGCCCTTCACCCCATGCATGTTGAATCGGTAGCCTGGATATCCGAACGTAAGGATGTGCTTTACACTTTGTTTTACCTGGCAGCCCTGCTGGCCTACTTAAATTATTCAAAATCGGATTTTAAAAGAAAGCATTACTATATATGCCTGCTACTTTTCGTATTGTCGCTGCTGTCAAAATCCGCTGCGGTAACGATGCCTGTACTGATGATCGCCATCGACTTTTATAAAAACAGGAAGCCCGATGTAAAAATGTTCCTCGAAAAAATACCGTTTCTCTTACTATCGATATTTTTCGGCATATTAGCACTGCTGTCTCAGGCGGGCGCAATAAAAGAAGTATCCCAGGTGTATTCAATCATCGACAGGATATTTTTCTTTTCATACACTATTGTATTTTATATTGTAAAGTTACTTGTTCCTTTCAGTCTGTCAGCTATGCACTATTATCCGGAAACTCACGGAGGCGCTTTACCATGGTATTTCTACGCTTCGATGCCTTTGCTACTGGCGCTTATCTGGTTTGTTATAAAAAAATCACCGTTCCGTCGTGAAAAACTTTTTGGAACATTCTTTTTTCTCATTGTGATCTCCATCATGCTTCAGATCATTTCGGTCGGTAATGCCATTACGGCCGAGCGTTATTCTTACGTTTCTTATATCGGCCTGTTTTATATTGCCGGTCAATGGGTTTCTAATTTACAAAAAGAATCTGTCCGAAAAATTGCACTTTTCATGGTGGCTTTGTTCATTACGGTCATGTCGTATCTTACCTGGGACAGAATTAAAGTATGGGAAAACGGCAATGTGCTTTTTACGGATGTCATAAAAAAATACCCCGGCAACTATCTTTCATACTGGATGCGGGGCAACTATAAAAACGATATAAAGGATTACAAGGGTGCCATGCAGGATTACGATAAAACGCTTCAGCTCTACCCGGACTTTGCAATGTGCCTGACCAACATGGGCTATATTCATAATGAGTTTAAGGATTATAATGCAGCCCTGCAATACCTGAACCGTTCCATAAAAATAGACTCAACAGTTGCTGAAGCATACAACAACCGCGGGATGGCCTTTGACGGGCTGGGCGATAAGACATCGGCCCTGCGCGATTACAATAAAGCCATCCTCCTTGATCCCGATTTACAGAAAGCATACAACAACCGGGCTGTCCTGAAAGCTACGCTGGGTGATTTACAAGGCGCCCTTGCAGATGCCAATAAAGCAATAATTATAAACCCTGACGATGGAGACGCATACAGCAACCGGGCCAACATCAAGGCCATGCTGAAAGATTTCGCTGGCGCCATTGATGATTACAGCTCAGCGCTCAAATTCAAGCCTAAAGATAATACGGTTTTATTTAACCGCGGAGTGACACGCCTTAACCTAAACGATACCACGGGCGCCTGTGAAGACTGGAATAAATCCTTTAACCTCGGAAATCAGGCGGCAGACGCGGTGATCAAGACATATTGCAAATAACGGAGGTTCCTCAGTTGTGCGAAGTTTGCTACTCAGTTGTGCGAAATTTGCAAATCGCACCAATTAAAATGTGATAACAAATTATTGTAAAAAAACCTTCCTGAAACACAAACAGTATCACAAATTTTTTCATCACAGAAAAAAATTTGTATTTTTACAATAACAAATTACCCACCATGACATTATACATTATTATCGGAATAGCTGTTTTGCTCCTTTTGATCACAGCAATTTTCTTCAACAAATTCATTTCGTACCGCAACAGGATACGCAATGTCTGGAGCGACATTGATGTGCAGTTAAAAAGACGTTACTCCCTGATACCTAACCTTGTCGAGTCAGTGAAAGGATATGCCGTACATGAAAAAGATCTTTTCGAAAATATAGCAAAATACCGCTCGCAGGCCGAAAACGCAACAACACTGAAAGAACATGAAGCCGCGGAAAACAACATGATATCCGTTTTAAAAAATATTCTGGTCACGGTTGAAAATTATCCTGCCTTGCTCGCAAATGAAAATTTTATGAAATTGCAGGATTCGCTGATCGAAGTGGAAGACACCATTCAGGATGCCCGGAGATATTATAATGCGGTAGTCCGCGACAACAACACGGCCGTTGAATCATTCCCCGGGAATATTTTTGCTAATATCTTCCGTTTTAAAGCGGCAGATTTTTTTGAAATTGATAGTCTTGAACGCGAAGTAATAAAGGTTGAAATAAAAAAATAAAGTATGAAAAAAATATTCCTGATTGTTTTTTTCACAATCCTGAGTTTAACAGGATTCTCAGAAGCATTTGACATCACAAATTTTTATGTTGATATCGAGATGAATGCCGATGGTTCCATCTGGGTTACCGAAACCATCGATGCCCGTTTCAAAGAACAAAAACACGGCATCATACGTTCCATACCGTTCAGATACAGGCAGGTTGATTTTCCGGGAAGAGTAAGCGCTGAAAGGCCAAGCTTTTCGGCCGATTACGAGCTGCTGATCAAAAATATCACCGTCGATGGCTTTGAATTCAGCACCTCTTACGAGGGTGATTTTTTGAAAATAAAAATTGGATCTGCCGATAAATATATTGAGGGCGACCAGAAGTTTGTAATTAAATATCTTGTCTGGGGTGCATTGAACAAGTTCAGCGACCATACGGAATTATACTGGAACCTTATCGGACACCAGTGGGATTGCGATATTGCCAAAGCAGGGTTCAGAATAAAATTACCCAAAGCACATAACCTTAAAAATGATGATATTCTGCTTTTCACCGGCGCCGAAGGCTCCAAAAATGAAGGGGCAAAGTTTGCAATTAGCCCCGATGCCATAGGCGGATTCCTGTTAAGCCCTTTGAAAGCCAACGAAGGCATGACAGTCGTGGTAAGGTTCCCCCTCTCCTATTTTCCCAGCACCAGCATTCCTGTTGAAGACCTGGCAAAGAAATTCTATATTGATAAACTCCTTGCGAAAATCAAGATTAATTTTGATGGATCGCTTGATATAGAAGAAAAATATGCTGTCGTCCTTCTCGAACCTCAGACGTCATTTCTGCGCGATTTTTATACCCTCAAAGCTGATGATTCGTCCATGATAAAAGATCAGGTCATTAAAGATGTAAAAGTAAATTATGTGTCGGCAGAAACAACAGATGCTAAATTCTATGCAGAATGTGAAGGCGCCACCAAATACATAAATCTGTATAGCAACACGGATAAATTTGCCAACAAACTCGAAGTAACGTACACATACAAAGTCTGGGGCGCTGTGGTTTTCGAAAACGGAAGGGCCGAGATCAAATGGCCGTTCAACGGCGAAATGTCAGGCGAACCTTTCAGGGGCTTTGAAGCTGAAGTATCGGCTGATCCTGCAATCAACATAGAAAAAACAGTTTTTCGTTTTTACAAATTAACTGAAGACCATACACTGTCGCCGGAAATACACTACGACAGCCAAAAGAGAACTTACTTCATTAAATATGACAAAGTTTTTTCCACGGACCCGGTATTCCTGACACAGACACTCAGCGATGAGGGCTTTAACAAAAACTTGTTGCCGTTTGAGATCTTCGCAAAGCAATATTACATCAAAGATTTTCTTACGGAAATTACACTCAATAAGAACGGCAGCCTGCATGTCAAACATTTTTATAATGTAAAATTTAAAAATCCATACAGTCTCGAAAACAGTTTTACGGCAAGAGAGAATTTCTCTTATTATGAATCTCTTCCCGACAATGGAGGGTCAAACACAAAACTTCCCGACTGGTCATTTTTATGCGGATATACAAAACTCCTTATAAGCAACCTGAAAGTTAGCGGGCAAAATGATGATTACAAAATCAGAAACAATTATTTTAATTCAATATACTGGGAAAACACCGGAGGGACAGCACAGGACTCTACATACAGCTATGAATACGATGTTTTCGGCCTGCTGACAAAAAAAGACGGAAAATACTATTTGAACAAATCATTGACAAGCGAATTTTCAGAACCTGTAAAATCAGGAACGGTGATTATCTCTCTCCCGCTTGGTATAAAACCTGCTGATGTTAATGCCTCCTTTTTAATAAATAACAATAAATTCGACCAATTTAATTTTAGATCTGAAAATAATACGATCATCTGTAAACTTTCGGAACCATTATATAGCAAAGAGATTCTATTTCTTGAGCTGTCTGTTCCGAAAGACAAATTATCTGTTTCGGGTGGGCTCACAGGAAAAATTATTTGGAAAAACAATAAATTACTATTCTTCCCTGTCATCATTTTCATCATATTACTTATCCTTTGGTTCTTTATCGGAAGGGATAAAAAAGATGCTATAGTTGTTCAGTACAAGCCTCCCAAAGAGATCACCCCTGCCGAAGCCGGTTATCTGTGGGATAACAAACTTCATAAACGCGACCTGGTTTCGCTCATCTATTACTGGGCGGGACATGGCCTGCTTTCGATAAAAGAAATCAATCAGGCCGGAAAAAAAACAGATTATGAACTTACAAAACTTAAAGACCTGCCACTCGAGGCCAAAAGCTATGAAAAAAGAATGTTCGGGGGATTGTTCAAAGCCGGGAGCCAGGATCCCGTAAAAGTAAGCTCGCTGAAAAACTCTTTTTATGTTACTATGAATTATACCGACAAAGATTTGCAGAGTTACGCTAAAACAAATAAATTTTATGTCCCGGGAACACGCGGATTCAGCCGCTTTCTGAAAGTTATTGCATTTGTATTTCTGGGGGTAGGGATCTTTGCCTCCTTGTTTTTTGGACAAAACTGGTTGCAATTTCAACTCTTTGTGCTTCTGACTTCTATATCCCTGTACTTTTTCGGTCTGTTAATGCCCAAACGCGCTCATTTTGCAGCAGAGCAGTACCAAAAACTACTCGGGTTCAAAGAGTTTATTCAGCGGGCAGAAAAAGAAAAACTTAAAGAACTGCTGGAAGAGAATCCTAAATATTTCGACGAAACAGTTTCGTATGCCATCGTTATGGGGCTTGGCAGCGAATGGGCCGACAAATTCCACGACCTGATAAATTCCAGCCCCGACTGGTATCAATCTGCCGGCAGTCATCCGTTCACCACCGGACTCCTTGTCTCATCCATCATTTCCAGCATGTATCACATGGACCACAACTTTAACTATAAATACACATCCTATTCATCCGGCTCTTATTCCGGTGGTTCGCGGAGTTCCGGTTTCAGTTCGTTTGGAGGAGGTGGCGGTCATTCCGGCTTCAGCGGCGGCGGCGGATTCTCGGGAGGGGGTTTCGGCGGCGGCGGCGGATCAAGCTGGTAATATCCGTGGCCTAACAGCCTAAACACCTAACAGTCTAAACACCTAACAGTCTAAACACCTAACAGTCTAAACACCTAACAGCCTAACAGCCTTTCCCCTAACAGCCTAAACACCTAACAGCCTAACAGCCTTTCCCCTAACAGCCTAAACACCTAACAGC
>CAZMPB010000028.1:0-2604 GCA_964567775.1 uncultured Bacteroidales bacterium | reverse complement strand
CAAAACAGCCTTTCCTCCTAACAGCCTAACAGCCTTTCCTCCTAACAGCCTAAACACCTAACAGCCTAACAGCCTAAACACCTAACGCCCTATCCTCTCCCTTTCATCTTCTCAATCTCTTTCTCCATTGTATTCAGCCGTTCGACAAGTTTAGGCAGGTTTTTATAATGAACATACGACCGCAGGTAATCTTTGATATTGTATGCCGGAGCGCCCTGCACTATGGCTCCTTCTTCTTTAATGCTTGCCGCAATGCCCGACTGTGCCTGTATCATCACTTTATCAGCAATACTGATATGGCCGACTATGCCGACCTGGCCGCCAATGGTAACATGTTTGCCAATCTTTGTTGAACCGGCAATTCCCGTCTGCGACACGATTACCGTGTTTTCCCCCACTTCCACATTATGAGCAATCATCACGAGGTTATCAATTTTACAGCCTTTACGTATGGTGGTAGACCCCAGCGTTGCCCTGTCAATAGTAGAGTTGGCACCAATCTCCACATCATCTTCAACAACCACATTTCCGGTCTGCGTAACTTTTTTGTAAGTACCGTCAGGCTGAGGAGCAAAACCAAAACCATCGGCACCGATCACCACACCGGAATGTAAAGTACAATTGCTGCCGATAATATTATCGGAATATACTGTCACCGAAGCAAAAAGCGTCGTGTTATCTTTTATCACCACATTATCGCCTACATAGCACAAGGGGTAAATTTTCACGTTATCTCCTATCACGGCATTATCGCCGATGAAGGCCTGGGCGCCAATGTACACGTTCTTGCCGGTCTTAGCAGAATCAGAAATTGTGGCTTTGTCAGAGATACCGGTTTTATTGAGTTTTATCTGGTTATACATTTCCAGCAAAGTAGAAAAAGCGGTATAAGCATTCTCCACCCTGACTAATGTGGCGTTTATTTTTTGGTCGGGAACAAAATCTTTGTTTACGATGACCACGGCGGCCGCTGTGTTATAAATATACTGCGTATATGCCGGATTGGCCAGAAATGTCAAAGATTCGGCATCCCCTTCTTCTATTTTTGCAAGTTTCGAAAACCAGGCTTCAGGATTACCTTCTACCGTGCCGTGGAGCACTTCAGCCAATTGTTGAGCAGTAAATTTCATAATTTCTGTTTTATCTTGGAAAAACAAAGTTATAAAAAGTCTTTAATTGGAAATAAAATAATAGAAAGCAAATCGCTTTTTCAGATTGTCCGATTATGGTTTTTACTAAAAAAAGACATTCTCATGCGCAGAGCCGTTTTTTACACTTCACAACTCACACTTTTTAATTTACACCCTTGATTAGCGTTTTTTATCTGTGATTAACGAGCAAACCTGTGATATTGCTTTTTGGGATTCTTTTAAAGAAACAAACATCATCCAATCGTGAAACAACTTGGGATATTCGAAGTAATTCAACGGAATGCCTTGCTTTGTCATCAAAGTTTTCAGTTTTCTGCAATCTGCGACAAGAATATCATGGGTGCCTATAAAAACACTAATCCCGGAAAGTCCTGCAAACGTTCCGTTGATGGGGCTTACGAGATAATTACGGGTGTCGGTTGTGCCCGCCCAGGCTTCACCGGCCAAAACCAGTTCGCTGGCACGTAAAGTAACGTCCTTTTTCTGAACTTCACTAATTTCCGGGTTTGACATGGTCACATCCAGCCAGGGTGACAAAAGTATGACCTGATCTGGTTGCTGCGTGCCTTCGTCACTTAGTTTTTCTGCAAGGGCAAGGGCTAGTCCGCCGCCTGCCGAGTCGCCCATAAGTATAATGTCTTGTGCATTAGCTTTGGCCTGAAGGTCTTTGTATATAGCATCAAGCATAGCAAAAGCCCCGGTATAAGTGAAGGAAGGCGCTAGCGGATAATCAGGCATGAGTAAAGTGCAATTTGTTTCACGGACAATGGTTGCCGCGAAAATCCAATGCTGGCGAAATATATTATTGATATAGGCTCCGCCATGCAAATACAAAACATATTTACCCGATTTTTTTCCCTTTGGAGAAATTGTGAATACATTCCGCCCATCCACGATTGTGGTATCAACATTGAATTCATCACATATATTACGTGGAATGGAAGCAGCCTCAGATACATAATTTTCTTTAGCGAGTTTGCCACTAATGCTGTTCTTTGGCACAATCACTCTTGCGACAATTTTAAAAATATGCGCGCCAAGACTGGGCGCAGCCTGATGAACATATGCGATCGACGTGTCTTTTGTTGTTTGCGCCTGACTGTTCATCATAAGGTTAAAAAAACAAATAATAACGAATGCTGTTTTGATTTTCAATTTTTTTTAATATTGAAGGAAGATAAGTCACTGATTATACCATACCGGATTAGTCTGTAAATAATTTGCTACAGGTCAATTTACAAATTTATCAAATATTCGTTTCAGCAGACATTTTTTTCAAATCACTGTTTATACCAAATGCAATGCACCCCTACCATCTGTTAACAAAAAAGCCCGCACTTCCATGCAGGCCCTTTTTTCAAATTCTGACTTCAGACTTCTGACTTCTGACTTCTGACTTCCTACCTATTTTTTTTCCGGCAGCCAGTATCCTTTAAAAACATTTTGTTTCGTA
>CAZMPB010000027.1:0-28132 GCA_964567775.1 uncultured Bacteroidales bacterium | reverse complement strand
CTGACGCATTATTATCCACATTCGCCGCTCTCATATGTTTGTCTGAAAAACATCTCGAAGGATCAGTTTGGCAAACGTGGCCTATATAATATTGTAGTAAAGCTAAGTCAACAGCAGTCACATTATTTACGTATAGCATGGTGTCATAAGGAATGTGATCGTATGATAATATGTAGTTTCCATCCGGGATATTCGCAAATTGATAAAACCCACTGGCATTACTCATAGTGGTTGCAATCACCACTCCTCCGGGACTGGCCTTCAGTTTCACTTCTACATTATTGATATCGTATTTTACAGCATTGTATGAGGGCATATTAGGCGCCGGGTTCCCTGCGGTGGCCTTTTTAAGATAACGTGTTTTACCGCTGATGACATGCCCTGATCCTCCAAAAACAATTGTAACGGTATCTGTTCGTACACAACCATTATTGTTGACGGTTAACGTATAGGTTGTAGTAGTTGCTGGCGATGCTAAGGGCTGGCAGATATTCGGATTATTTAACCCTGTTGCAGGCAACCAACTGCATGTTCCAGGGCTATTGGCAGGATCACCGATCAGTAAAGGAGTGCCAGTATATGTTGTATTTACACCTGCTTCTGCTGTTGGTATCGAATTTACAGTTATAGTTCCTGCGGCTGTTGAAATTCCGCAACCTCCTGTCAAGGTAACTGTGTAGGTATATGTCCCTGATACTGTCGGGGTGCCACTTATCGTCACCACATTCGATGCCCAGACGCTTGCTACTCCCGCCGGTAAACCAGTAATTGTTGCTCCTGTACCACCCGTGGTAGCATAGGTGGTCGTTGTGATCGCGCTATTGATACAATTCGCCTGTGCTCCCCCTGCAGTCAGCGTGATCGTATTATCAGGCATTACCGACAGGTTTAGCATGTAAGTACTGTCACAGCCTTGTTTTGATTGATAATTCGCATGGTAAAGGCCCGTAGTATCATAATCTATACCCTGCCAATGATAGGTTTCTCCTTCGCAAATCATTTGGTTTTGGGTGAAATTATATTGGGGTTTTACAATAATTTCAATAGCCATTGTATCTGCACACTGAACATCATTGGAACCTATTAACGTATAGGTATCTGTCTGCAGCGGGATAAAAGGAACGCCATTGCTTACGCCATGATCCCATAAATATGTCTGGGCTCCTCTTCCTGTCAAAGTTATTGAGTCTCCGGAACAGGCCACCTTAACAGAAGCGCTGATATTCAGATCAAGCGTATTAAAGATCATGAAACTGTCTATCATCACATTGTTTTGATCGTAAGCCCTTAAAATGAGCGTATCTCCTGCAACCGTACCATTGACATAATGTAACGTGCTGGCACCAGTTGCTAAAAACCAGTCGGTACCAGTTCCTTCTAGCGGAGCACCAGCCCCTGAGGCAATTATCTGGCAGCGGCCATTTAAAGGGCAATTGCCATATGCGGCAACACCAGATGTATCAGAAACATTTCTGTTGAGCGGAATAGTTCTTTGATAATTATGAGTATGACCGTTAAAAATGACTTCTACACCATAATCATCAAACGCTTTCCACCAGGTTGAAAAATAGGGATCCAAATCACCTGGATAGCTATGACTGTAATAAAAGGGCTTATGAAAGAAAACAAATCGCCACTTTTTATCTTTATTACTTTCCAGGGTACTTATCAGCCAGTTATACTGAGCTGTACTTCCGGGATCTTCACTGTTAAGACAGATAAAAACTGAGTTTCCGACAGAAAAAGAATAATACAATTCATTTCCCGGATTTGGTGGCAAAACCATTTTATTTAAAAAATTAGTAGCACCAGGATCGCCGATGAGCTCGTGATTCCCCAAGGAATAATACACTAAATTATCCTCGAGGAAATTTGTTCCTTTATCAAACCATTGTTCCCAGGACCATGATTTTCCGCCTTCATCTACCACATCGCCAAGGAATAACACGAAGTCAGAGGGCCTTACTGCCTCAGATATTGTATTCCAATCATCGTAGTTGGTTTGACTGTCGCCAAAAGCAGAAAAAGTAAAATGATCAGCATCCTGCCCTTTAGCCGTGTAAAATACCTTATCGGGGGTCCAGGCCAGGTAGTGTGAATCCCACATGGAATAATGTATCACCGTGTCTTTAAGTAAAGCAGGAAAAGTGAAGTCATAAAGATAGCCATAATAATCATTTCTTATTATTCCTGCAGATTTACCATCCATATAAGAAGTGTCATACCCCCATCTGATACTGTCAGTGGGATTCCAATTGCGCCAGGTTACTGTTAGTCCGTTAAGCGGTGAATCTGTAGTACCGAAATGTATCTGACAGATGCTGGTTATTGGGTCGGTACGAGGGATCATATCCATATTAAATCCAAGATCGGTGCTGGTAACACTTGATTGATGGACTTCCACAGCAATGGTATTCGTACCATCCTGAATATAATAGGATGGAATGAAAATTTTCTGATAGCTGGCTTCATCTCCGGCAGAAGAAGCCAGTGTATTATAATTATTAATCCAGCCTGGCATATTCACCGTATAAGCCTCATTCCCATTGAAATAAAATACAGCTCCGTCGTCAATGAGGGCATTGATCTCATAATAAGTTTCATCTCCCGTAACTGGGTAATCATAAGTTTTTCTAAAATAATACGTCGGGTATTTATTGTTGGCATCACTTCCATAGTTGAGCGTAGTGATGACAGGTTCTGCATCGATGGATCCATAGCCCAAAAGAGCTTTGCCACTCGCCCATGAAGTATCATCATACCATGATTCTTTCCAGTTAGTTCCGAGATCAGTTCCGGTATCGTTATATTTCCAGACCTCATTACGTAAAATCGGATTGTTATGAACGATAAGGTTCATGTTAAATCCAAGATCGCTGCTGGTGCCGTTGCATTGATGGACTTCTGCGGCGATGGTATTATTTCCATTTTGAATGAAGGATGCAGGAATGAAAAATTTCTGATAAACTTCATTTATCGCGTAAGTCGCATACGTGCTATAACTAACAGTCCCTGCAGGCATACTCACCCTTTTGACCTCAGCGCCATTGATATAAAACACTGCTCCATCGTCTATCAGTGCGTTGATCTCCAAATAGGCTTCATTACCTGTAACAAAATAATTAAAAGTTTTTCTGAAATAATAAGTCGGGTATTTATTGGTATCTACACCTCCATAGTTCATCATTGTAACAACAGGTTCTGCATCAATCGTCCCATAACCCAGCAGTGCATTACCATTTAGCCAGGACGTATCGTCGTATCCAGCATCTTTCCAGCTTGTTCCCAAATCGGTTCCGGTATCATTATATTTCCAGGATTCATTCAGCTCGATCGGATTTGTTTTCATCGTCACCACCGCGCTTCCCTGGGGTCCCCATCCACAGGCATTATAAGCTCTGAAATAATAAGTTCCCGGAGCGGAAACTAATTGGGAAGCTGATGGTGTGGATGTAGATGTGCCATCGGCTGTGGTTCCCTGCCAGTATATGGTTCCGCCTGTCCCTCCACTGGCAGTAAGCACCGTGCTGCCATATACAGCGCCTCCGCCGATAACTGCCACTGAATCGGGGACAGCCGTGCTTACAGTAAGGATCAAAGTGTATGTGCTGTCACAACCCTGGCTTGATAAATAATCTGCATGATAGGTTCCTGGCGTAGTGTAATCTGCCCCCTGCCAATGAAAGGTTTCACCAAAACAGATATTCTGGTTTTGAATGGAGTCAAATCGGTTTACAATGATTTGTACGCTTAGTGCTGCGCATTGTTCATTATCAGAACCTATCAACGTATAAGTTTCTGTTTGTTCCGGCATAAAAGGAACTCCATTGATTACACCATGATCCCATGAAAGGCTCTGAGCGCCGCTTCCTGTCAGGGTCACCGAATCTCCGTAACAAACCTCAGTTGCAGATGCCGTAATATTTAATTTAATGGTGTCAAAGATCATGAGACTGTCAATAACCACATTGTTCTGATCATAAGTTTTTATGATGAGCGAATCACCGGCAACCATAACATTAACATAATTCAAAATGCTTGCGCTATTCGCCATGAACCAGCCCGTTCCAATTCCATACTGCGGCGCCCCGGCCGACCCTGCAACAATCTGGCAGCGGCCACTTAAAGGGCAATGACCATAAGAGGCTACACCGGATGTTTCAGAAATATTCCTGTTTATAGGAATAGTTCTTTGGTAATTATGCGTATGTCCGTTAAAGATAACTTCCACACCGTAATCATCAAAAGCTTTCCACCAGGTTGAAAAATAGGCATCCATTTCGCCTGCATGCGCCGGGCTGGTATAAAATGGCCTGTGGAAGAATACAAACCTCCATTTTTTATCCTTATTACTTTCCAGGGTAGTAATCAGCCAGTTGTACTGGTCCGTGTTACCCGGGTCTTCGCTGTTAAGGGCAATGAATACAGAGTTCCCGACTGAAAAGGAATAATACAGTTCATTTCCCGGTGTTGGTGGCTGAACCATAAGATTGAGAAAATTGGATGCGCCCTGATCCCCATTAATATCGTGGTTTCCTATGATATAATACACCATGTAATTTTCGAAAAAATTTGTTCCGTGATCAAACCATGTGTCCCATGAGCTTGTTGTACCGCCTGCATCCACCATATCGCCGAGGAATAACACGAAATCTGACGGCTTCACCGCGTTTGAAATGGCATTCCAGTCGTCCCAATTCGTGCGGCTGTCACCAAAGGCCGTAAAAGTAAAATGACCGGCATCCTGCTGTTTGGCTGTATAATATACTTTATCAGGTGTCCAGGCTTGTATAAATGAATTCCAAATGGAATAATGGATCAAGGTATCATTGAGTAGTGAGGGAAAGGCGAAATCATAAAGAGACTCAAAATAGTTACTTCTTATTATACCGGCATATTTACCAGATAAATACAGTGAATCATATCCCCACCTGATGCTGTCCGTTTCGCCCGGGCTGCGCCAGGTTATCGTGGCTCCGTTAAGAGGCTGATCTGTGGTTCCAAAATGGATCTGACTGATATCCGGTATATCGGTCTGTGGTATAATATTCATATTAAACCCAAGGTCAGAACTGGTTTGAACATTTTGATGGACTTCAACAGCGATTGTATTGGTACCGTCTTGAATATAACTTAGCGGTATCGCGAATTGATGGTAGGTTTCAGACGAACTCGTTGTCGCAAAAGTGTTATAACTGACAGTTCCAGTAGGCATATTATAGCGTTTGACTTCAATGCCATTGATGTAAAATACAGCCCCGTCATCAATCAAAGCGTTAACATTAAAATAAGTTTCGGCTCCTGTGAACAGGTAATTGAATGTTTTTCTGAAGTAATATGTTGGGTATTTGTTGGTGTCGACACCGCCGTAGTTAATGAAAGTTGTGATTGGTTCTGCATCGATTTGTCCATAACCTAATTGAGCATTCCCTCCGAGCCAGAGAGAATCGTCATACCCCGTGTCTTTCCAACTGGTTCCGAGATCGGTGCCAGTATCGTTATACTTCCAGACATCGTTATACTCAATCGGATTTGAATGAGGTATTAGCTCCATATTAAATCCAAGATCAGAACTGGCCTGTACATTCTGGTGAACCTCTACAGCAAAAGTATTGCTTCCATTTTGAATATAACTTGCAGGAATGAGAAATTGCCGGTAAACTTCATCTGAATAGGTTGTTGCAAATGTATCATAAGCAATAGTACCTTCAGGCATATTAAACCTGAGAACTTCAGTGCCGTTGATATAGAAAACTGCCCCGTCATCGATCAAAGCGTTGATTTCAAAAAAAGTTTCATCACCTATAACGGTATATTCAAAAGTTTTTCTGAAATAATATGTCGGGTATTTATTGGAATCAACTCCCCCATAATTTATCAGGGTGGTTATTGGCTCCGCATTAATTGATCCGTAACCCAACTGTGCATTCCCACTGGACCAGGAAGCATCGTTATAGCTCACTTCTTTCCAGCTTGTTCCGAGATCGGTGCCGGTATCGTTATATTTCCAGACATCATTACGTACAATCGGATTTGTATGAACAATAAGTTCCATATTAAACCCCAGATCAGAGCTGGTTAGGCTATTTTGATGGACTTCCACGGCAATGGTATTCGTTCCATTGTGGATGCAATACTTTGGAATGAAAAACCGCTGATAAGTTTCATTTGCGTATGTTGTTGCAAATGTATTATAACCGATGCTCCCTTCAGGCATAGTAAGCCTTTTAACTTCAACGCCATTAATATAAAACACAGCGCCATCATCCACCAGTGCATTGATCTCATAATATGCCTCGTTACCGGTAACACTGTAATTAAAAGTTTTTCTGAAATAATATGTCGGGTATTTATTATTAACATCGCTTCCATAATTGATTGTTGTAACCATCGGTTCCGCATCAATCGTACCATAGCCCATCATTGTATTACCGTTTGACCAGAATGTATCGTCATATCCGGCATCCTTCCAGCTTGTTCCGAAATCGGTGCCGGTATCGTTATATTTCCATGCAGAATTAAGATAGATCAGCCTTTGCTGAGTGGTGTCGCAGGCCGAAACATTAACAAGGGCATAATTGGTTAATGAATTTCCAAATTCATCGGTTACTGTAACCGTATAAGTAGTTCCGGAAGCGGGACTGGCAATTGGATTGGCCGCAGTTGTGGAGTTTAAGCCCGTTGCCGGTGCCCATTCGTAAGTATATGTATAAAGCAGTGATCCAACACCTCCGGTAACATTGCTTTGTAAATATACATCCGAACCCTCACACATCGTTATGTTCTGTGACCCGCTTACCTTCATTGAAGAAACAAATATCGGCGAGGTTATCGCCTCCCCTGCATCAGACGAAGAATCGGCCTGCAACACTTTAACATAATAATAATCACCTCCTGTAACTATAAGGCTATCAGTGATATTGAACGAACTTGAATTCGGTGCCCAGGTTTTGATACAATTATGGTTTTTATCATAAAGAGCCACTTTAGTAAAATTCTCACCCCCGCCATCTAAACCCTGGATCTGAAGAGAATACGTTCCCGATAAAATCGCTGAACCCATCTCCTGTCCATTAATTTTAAATGATAATATGATATCCGACTCCAGGGTACTATAAAAGCGCCTTGCTCTCATTGCCTTAAGTAAATGAGACCGGGTCAAACTGTCTGCCAGTATGGCCATTCGAAAATCCTGACCGGTGCCCCAAGTGGCAGAATGATCATCCCCTGATCCGGAAGCTCCTAACATCCATCCTTTTGAAAGCGCCTCATCATAATTTCCTTTATTATCGCCCGGGATATATCCTTCATTTTCATAGTATTTCCAAAATCCATTGTAAGAATTCCATAATTCCATTCCAACCAACTTTTCGCAAGGGGCTGTTGTTGAATTATAACTATACTGTCCTTCTGAATCATATCTGCCAGGATGATTAAAGAATGCGACAACATTGTCAGTGGAATTCAGCCACGAAATAAGATCGCCGAAAGTAGGAATAAACTGATTTGTAATTAAATTATCAGAATTGGTCACGGTAATATGCCCCTGACCAGTTGACCATTCAAAGCCATAAAAAGAAGCAAAAACGCCATCTTGATTATGAGCATTTGCCTGGGCGATCACATCACTGTATTCAGCCGCCGTCAATTCAGTGTAGTTGGTTATATAATCATGATCCGATAAACCGAAAAAATCCAGTCCTGCTGTATCTCTGGCATAACTATACGCTTGTGCCGGACTTCCCGTACCATCAGAATAATATGTATGATTATGTAAATGGCCAAAATAAACATTATACCCTCCGATTGATGGATGTTGTGCATTAATATTCGAAGATAATAATGTGACTAAAAAAACAGCAAGTAGTTTAACAAAAATTCGGATCATACTTTTCATTTTGCAAATACCCAAATAGTATTTATAATCATGCTTGTAGCAACAAATACTGTTTAATGCCAAATTTTTATATTTCATTATCTAAAATTTTGTATTAGTATGCAAAAATAGTCAATTTTTCAATTTTCCGCCTGGTTATTATAATATTTAAATACCTCTTAACGATAATAACGATAAAATAACAGACTATTTATTAAACCTGGATCATCTCTAAAAGTCAAACCAGCCCAAAACCAGAAAAAACAATTACACTATAGAGCCCCAAAAAATTATTTGGGTCAATTATACCTTATAATTATTAATAATTTTATTTATACATCTTTTATATTAAGCCTTTTAACGATATTTTCTTCTATTATATTATGTATTACTTAATACTTCATATGATTTTTTTTCACATTTTTATTGGAAAACGCATCAATGTGTATTTTTTTAGCATAAATTTTCGTAATTATTCACAAAAAAATAAAAAATGGAAACAACAACTACATTTTTAAAAAGCAGTAAAAAGAATATCATGATGTTATTCTTTTTCATAGGTTTAATAGCTCTTTGCGGCTTACAGGTATCCGGGCAAAACATGAGCTGCCTCAGTGTACCTACCGGTGTCAAATATGCATTTACCGACCCCGGAGAATGTATTCATACGGCACCTACGAATTTCAGTTTAGATATACAATTTGCTAATATTTACTCCTGTATAACTGAAAAATCAAAATGGTCTTTTACCTATGTATTGGATGGTTCCACCATCGGAGCTGGTTCAACTACATTAAACGGAGTGAATTTTAACCAGGGGTTAACCGGCGTTACATGGACTGGTGTTTATTCCACCACGGGCGCAACCACTGTTTTCCCTAAATTTTTCGTTCAAATCAGGGATAACGAATTACCGCTTATAAATTGCGGTGCCGGCCTCACATTAACCACCGATCCCGGTATGACGGGCGCCACGGTAACATACCCGGAAGTTACCGCAACGGATAATTGTGGTATTGACACTATTTTTATAAAAGCAGGCCTGGTAAGTGGTTCTTTCTTCCCGATCGGAACTACAACAATTCAATATAATGTGGTGGATATCAATGGTAATTCAGATAGCTGCACTTTTGATGTGGTTGTAAATGATTTGCCCCCCAAAAGTTGTTGTGACGGTTATGATGTAGATATTGTTAAAAGCAGAATTTCAACTTTTTGTACTACAAATACAGCCGTAGACCTAACGGCAAAGGCTACGACATTTACTTGTCCGGATAATACAGCCTACAAATTATGTTATGAGAGCCCGACAAATCCTGATGTTGTTCATGCAGCAATACAATGGACCTACTGGACATTAAACAACGATAATACCATTACGATACGTACAACTTTTTCCAAAGCCTTTGTCGATAACACATACGGCACCAATGCCATTGGCTGGCCCAGCGGGCATACATTCAGCAATCTTACCGGATCAGACCGGCTGGCATTGGCCTTGTATGATAATAATGATGTAAAAAGGATGGAATTTTATATGGACTATATAACCGCATCCACAGGAGCGCCATCAGGATATAAATGCCTGGGTGTGACCGGCGGCGAAGGCAGCATGGTTTTAGGCAATGTGAGTGATGTGATCAATGTTACCTCCTCCATAAATGAAAACTTTAACGTCCATGGCTATGTTCTTCCTGTCAATTCACCGGCAACGGATGCCAACTATACTCCGAATCCCGCATATCCAAACTGGATCTATGATGTCTGGTACGAAGTTACCGTTAAGGCTTCTGCTTTTGGTTATGCCGGTTTCGGCAAACCTGATATTACCTACATACATGCCAGCCCGAGCAAAACCGGCCACAACAGCGAAGAAGTTGTTCCTGTGGTTTGCGGTAGCGCACCAGGCGACGTTACGACCGACTATCTTTGGTCAACAGGTGAAACAACCCAGAAAATAAGCGTGAATACACCCGGCACATACACTGTCACGGCTACTGCCAACACAGGCTGTGTAAGTACGGAATCAGTAGTAGTTACCGACCCCACCCCTTCCCCGATAACCGACTATGTTATTCTTACCCGTGACTACATTTTGTTGGATCACTCTACTGTATATACTGGCGGTCTGGGTGTTACCAACCTCGGTACAACAATTGGAAAGCTTGAAGTAAAAAATTATTCGAGTGTTACTGCAGCTTCTACTGTTGCTCAGGCAAGCAACTTGATGATCAGCGCCAACTCTCAGGTGGGAACACCCATTTATGACGGAGCAAATATTCCTTTCCCGGTTTTTGAACCTATGAATTATGAAGCTACTAAAAAGGCTTCTATTCCCGATAATGCCACCGTATATCTATCCGATACTTTGTATAAAGAAGTGCTTGTCGGCAAAAATGCGACTGTGGTCTTTACAAAATCTGCAGTCAATATTAAGGATCGCCTGGTACTTAACGACGGCGCCAACCTGAAATTTGCACAATGCGGTAAAATCAGACTGAAAAATACAATGGATTGTGGTGTCAATGTGAATATCAATCCCGAAGAAAAATTTGTACAATTCTATATTGGTAGCGATGTTACATTTAAAGCGGGTTCGCATGTCAACGGTTATTTCCTCCTGGCCGATATTACAAAAACAAGCGATACTTTATATCATCAAATGATTGTAAAAAATTCAACAGCTGCCAATCCTGCTGTATTTAAAGGTATTTTTATGGGACAAGCCATTATTTCAGGACAATATACAAATTGGTATAAAAGCGATATGTGCAACTATTGTCCCTCACCCACCCCTTCTACCTGGACCTGCCCTGAGGACATGACCATTTGTGAAAGTCAGGAAGACTTTGTCCTCAGAGATTTATATCCCGAAGTCATACAGGGAGTTTCTCTGATCAGCAACGACCAGCCCGCTGTTTTTCCAATTGGAACTACTACTGTTACATGGACAATTGTTGATAATTACGGAGTAATCACTCATTGCACACAACATATTACCCGTAGTCCGGCTATTTCAGTAATAATAAATAAGGCCGGATTATTCTGCGAAAACTCATATAAGCTGAAAGCTACTGTAACAGACGGAACAGCTGCTTCCTATCTGTGGTCAACAGGTGAAACCACTCCGGATATTATTGCATCTGCTGCAGGCGGAATTTACACTGTTACAGTTACTACTCAACAGGGATGCGATACGACTTATACCGTCGATATGTCGGTTGACACCACAGACATGATCCCGCAATACCTGTTGTTTGCCCGGGATATTATTACAATAAAACAAACAACGATTAACAGCGGCGGACTGGGAGTACTAACAAAAGGTTCCGGTAAAGAGATAAAAATATTAGAAGGTTCATCAGTTATGGAAAGCGGGAGTTTTGTTAAAGCCACAAAAATTAATGCGGATGCTGTAAGTGTTGTAGCTCAACGAATTAATTCTATTGCTAATGTTATTTTGCCGGTATTTGAATGTAATAGGTATCCTTCTTCGGTAAACGTTACAATTCCTGTTGGTGGTACCACCACCCTTACCGATACGATCTATAATACAATCACCGTAAACCAAAATGCGACATTAATATTCACGCAAGAGACAGTAAATATTCAGCAATTGATATTAAAAGAAGGAGCCACGGTCCGGTTTGCATATGTTTGTGGCAAACTGAGGATTAAATCTGCTATAGCTGCTGAAAAACTTGTTACCATCAATCCCGAAAAGAAATCTGTACTGATTTACGTAGAAAACGATGTATCATTTAAAGAAGGCGCTGATGTCAGCGCAATTTTCTATCTGACAAATGCTGGTAAACTGGACAGAACATTTACCATCAGCGATTATAACACCACCAAACCAAATGCCTTTGAAGGTATGGTTCTTGCCAAAACTATCAATATTGGTAAAAACACTAGTTGCACCCTGAATAATTTCTGTTTAGGTTGTTCGGTAATAAGAATAATGGATAATACAAATACCGATAATACTGCTGATGTGAAGGAAATTTCGATCAATAATTCTCCCAACCCTTTCACAAAAACCACCTCCATTTTCTTCACTTTACCTGATGACAATCATGTTACAATCGATGTTTATACATTAGAAGGAAAACATATTGCAACATTGTTTGATGGTAATACACAGAAGAATCAGGAATATAAAGTTGATTTTGACGGATCGTCGCTTTCTGCTGGCATTTATATATATAAAATGTCGACCAACAAAGAAGTCCTGACCGGAAAAATGACCATGTTCAAATTATAATTGTTCAAAACATAAAAAAAGGCTGTCTCATAGGACAGCCTTTTTAAATAAACCCAATTATTTCAGAATACTGATCGATAAATGAATAAAAATAATAATAATGATTATTGCTTTCTTGAAAAAAAATAAAATGAAATTCAACATTCTGATGTTTGGTGCCTTTTTTTTGTTATCAGGCCATCAAATTGTCTTTGCACAGAATATCAGTTGTTTTTCGGTAATAAGCATGACACGTATCGTATCTGTTGACCCGGGACAATCCTTTTACACAGCCCCTTCTGATGGCAGTTTAGATGTAATAGTTGGAAAATCCGTTGCCTGTAAAACTGAAAAATCAACATGGACCTTTACTTATGTATTGGATGGCGCTACCACGGGTAGTGGATCAACAACATTAAACGGTGTGAAATTTAACCAGGGGAAGACTGGTATAAAGTGGGCCGTAGAAAATAAAAACTCCGGTATTGTCCATGAATTGACTAAGTTTTATATACAGGTGGAAAATAAATGATAAGCCCGTCGAAAGCGGGATGAAGATTCAATTGAAATTTATTATCATGTTCATAAGGGCAGACGGGCAGAGGCATTGTCCGGGCTATCATTATCCATTCCCTTTATGCATGGCACAGCCTGGAAGACTGCCCTTACCGTAAGGTTTGACAGGTTGGGTTGGTTTCGGGCGCCTGCCCCGCTAATGTCTGGGAATAAGCAAAAGAAAAGGTAAAAGGGAGCCTGGCGAATCCAAATGAACACAAAAACCAAAAAATGGTAATTCCGAAAAATTCGGGTATTATTCAACTTTCCCGCAGTATTGGAATGTTGTTTTAACCTTAAATCCGCAAAAATTCTTTAATCTATTGATAGTCACGGGGTGACTTAAAAACTGCAAATATAAAAAATACCTGACAATTAATTAGTTGCCCATTGGCTTGAGAATATGAGGTTTAAACAAAATCATTATTTTCTTTACTCAGTAAAATTATTTTAGTCTCGGTATATTTCAGGAAAACTGATATAAAAAAAGCCGCCCCTATCAGAGGCAGCTTTTGAAAAAGAGTTATCAAACTCTATTTGTCGATGATCAGTTTTTCATTTTGAATGGTTCCGTTAATTTCTAAGGACAATATATACATACCTTTTGAAAGGCCCGCTACATCCATCGAATACGTATTTAATCCTTCAGAAGCCTGGTGCTTGGTTGTTGCAATACTACGGCCCGAAACATCATAAATCCTTAACACAACATCTCCGGCGTTATCAGAATTGTATTCAATAGTTAACTTGTCATTTGCAGGATTCGGATACAATGATATTCCTCCAATAGTGTTATTTTCCCCGATCTCTTCGTTGATAATCTTAAATGCTGATCCACTGATATTGGCAGTCAATGTATAGCAGGTAGTTGCCGAATATGAGCCACTTACTCCATAAACCTTAATAACATAGGTTGCCTCCTTTTTTGTTGTATTATAAATAATACTTTCACTGTTTGTTCCGGTATTCTGGGATGTTGCAAGTAACGTCTTACCACTATCATTGTACAAAGCTACATCAAAATTTGCAGGCAGGTCTGTCAGGGTAATGTTGATATTTTTGGCTTTTTTGGTGTTCTTAAATTTAAAATAATCTATATCGGTTGATGTTCCAATCATTGCATTAATATCCGAATTTACCACAATATTTTTTGCAGCAGGCACCGTGTTGTTCGTTTCGTAATTATCAGTACAATATACTTGCAAGGTGGAAAATGTTGTTAAACCCGAATATTCACCTGAATTTTCACAAAGAGCCTGTACCTGAAACTCATAGTTTGAAGCAGAGGTCAACCCATTGATACTTGCTGATGTAGATGCTGTTGCAATCGTTGTAAATGCTGTCGTACCAGACATTCTGTATTGTACATTATAACTTGTGGCCCCGCTGACAGCAGACCAGTTAAGGGTGGCGGCAGTTTGTGTAATCGCTGTAACGGACAGGCCTGTAGGTGTGCCGCATGAAGCAGCGTCAACCGGTGTGCACCCATCAGAAATGCTTAAAGAATACAGTATGCCACCCGGAACAAAAAGCGCTGCAATCCGGACAGCCTGATCCGGTGTAAAATTAGCATATGAAACATCATCACTGTAGTCCATAAAATTGGTATACTGTACCCCTGGCGCTATGGGAGAACAGACATCAAGAAGTACCCCCGTATGAGCGCCTGAGGTGTAATTAGCTTCATTGGGGACGTCATCGGCATAATCATTACCCGTACATGCACCGGCATCATCACCCCATGTATGATTTAAATTAAAACAATGTCCTATTTCGTGAGTTGTTGTGCCCCCCAGGTTATAAGGAGCAATAGCGCCTGTTTTTCCAAAATAGCGGTAGTTAATCACCACACCGTAAGTGGGGCTCACACCGCTTGAGGGATATTGTGCGAAACCGCAATATCCGCCCCCCAGGTTACACACCCAGATATTCATATACTTTGCCGGATCCCAGGCGTCCAATCCACCTGAAGAAAAATATTTCATTGTGGTGCCAATATAAAATACGGTTACCGGCGTGTATCTTCTTTCAATGCCGCTGGTAGCTATACCTTCCGGAGTACGTTTTGCCAGACAAAACTGAAGATTTGTATTTACTTTTAAACTATCGTCAAAAGCCTGCATGGAATGGGTGTTCAACCCGGAATAATCAGTATTTAAAACATCTATTTGCTCTAAAACTCTTGTATCACTCACATTTTCGGCAGTGGTATTATATAAAATATGAACAACTACCGGGACCGTTACCGTTGTTTTTGAATTTTTAATGTATTCCCGATTGTTTTCAATCCATTTTTGCAGGGCTTGTTCAAAATTCAGCATACGTAGTTCCAGCCCGGGGTCTTCTGCTTTTTGCTGCGTCAGGTACTCTGTAGTTCCGCATTTGCGGTGTAAGACCTGAGCTTGGGTATTAATGTTTCCTAACATTAATGCGATTAAAACAATGAAATGTTTTTTCATATTTAGATTTTTTAATGATTACTCAACAAAAATAAGATAAAATAAATGAAAAGTCAAGTTTTATTTTAATTATTTTCATACTAACTCTGATAAAACACATACAAACAATAAAATACAGCTTTAATAAATATTAAAATAGTTAAATTCCTGCACTCTAACTATAATATTACCCCTTGATTCCGGAGCCATCCCAATGATTTGCTAACCCATCAAAGGAATCAGGCAATTCAAAAACAGAAGGGAGTAACATGAAAAGAAGCAGGATTCCAATTTTTGGCACTTGTGTGCCAGAAAAATCTAAAAATACTATTTGAACGGAAGCCTGTGTTTAAATTTAAAAATCTATTTTAAATAGCGGTCTGTCCGCCGACTGCAGGAATACATACAGTGAAGAAAAACAGGAATTTACTGTAAAGCACACCCCGCTATTAACGCGGGAGATCACAAAGAGAAGTAAAATTTTTTATACTAAAAACAGCGTCATAATAAATTCTTTTTCCCGACAGACTGCGTTATTAGAATTCGTTCTCATTCATGTATCAACACAATGCATTTTTATATCTATTTTTTTGAATAATTACTATTTTTTTTAAACGTAAAAAGCTCACTTAACCGCATTAAAAAAAATGATAAAGCACAATTTTAATAACGAAACGCACAAATTAATTATAATAAAATATTTTGGTATAATGATAAGTTTTTCATTTGTTGTTTAACTTTTTTATCAACAAACACATTTTCAAATATCTGATTATTAATGCAAAACGAATGTTGATATGTAGGAACATTAATTTTTAATTTTTTATCTTGACTTGGAGACATTTTTTTATTAACTTTGTCTGTTTTCAATATTGTTACATGGCAAATATTTTAGGGTTTGTCGTGTTTTTTTAGTAAACAGATAAAGCAATATTTAATGTATAACATTGAAAAAAATAAAGCCCTTGGAATAAATAAGTTCAAACTGCTGATTTGCATATTTTGTTTTTTAATACTAAGTTTTTTAGACGGTCATTCTCAAAATATAGGCATCAATTATGACGGACTGGCGCCCCATTCGTCTGCTTTGTTAGACTTAAGAAGCAAAAACAGAGGCCTGCTGATTCCAAGAATATCGCTTAATTCAGTAACAGATGGCCTGACTATTCCCAGCCCTGCCCATACCTTATTGATATATAATACCAATCCGGCAGTTGATGTCGGAGAAACTTTTTATTATAACGAAGGTGATTCCATCAACCCTCACTGGGTACCTTTTACCTTTAAATACAATGCCTGGCATACCATTGGAAATGCAGGAACCACCCCCGGCACCGGCACCGGACAAAATTTTCTTGGAACCATCGATAATAATGATTTTATAATTGCAACAACAAGCACTAAGCGGATGTGGTTCGACAAAAATGGCGGCATCTCTGCCCCGACAGCAACCATCACCAGCCTTGCCACCGGCTTAAGCGGGTTGAAAATAACCGTTGATTCTCTTTCAAATGGCATGGGAATAGATTTATCGTCAACTTCGACAAAGGGGAAATTCAACGATGCAAGCCAAATGATTAATATTAACAAATCCGGAAAAAATCAAGGACATAATCACGTGGCTATTGGTGTACTATCGAATATTTTTACCACTGGAATTGATGATGATCCATCAGGCATGACATTTACAAGAAATTACAGCGGAGTTTTTGTCGCAGGACTCGCCCGTTTCTGCGTAGGTGTGGAGGGATCCGTTTTTGATAGCGTAAACTTCAGTGCAGATACCAATGTCCAATTGCTCACCGGTGCCACATTCAACGTATTTGCAGGAGACTCGAATAAAAATCTCGCTTCTGAAAACAAGATAATTGAAGCTATGTCTTATGGAATTGTGCCTAAACACACCGGGTTATTTATTAATTTAACAGGCGGCACAACATATAACCGGGGAATTACTGTTCAAACAAACTCGATAGGCACCTCTGCAAGTCATGGCATTAGTTCAGTAATCAGTGGCTCCGGGTCATCCTATCATAATTACGCGGGATTTTTCGAGAGCGAGGCAGAGACATCAGATCCACTAGGGTCGTGTTTTGCCATACATGCTGTTGCGCAAGGAGCAACGACCGGCGTAAATTGTGCAGGATATTTTTCGGCAGGTAATAGTGCTAGCGGTAAAAATTATGCCATTATAGTACCACCCTACGATACTTCTAATTATTTACGTGATGGCGGCTGGGTAGGAATCGGGTGTATGGATCCCAAACGAATATTACACGTAGACGGAACTGTCCGCATAGGAGGTACCCGCAATAACGGCAGGCTTGAATTATACAGTTATTTGAACAGCAGGACTACCACGCTTATCTCAGGCACGCCGGTAAATAATGTCAAATTTGTTTTACCGGTTACAAATGGGGCCGCCGGTGATGTTTTAAGCGTCAGCGGCGTGGTGGGCGATACTTCCGTTTTAGGATGGAAGGGAACAAGGAAAACAGTTACTCTGGCCGCGGATGTAGCTAGCGCCAATACTGCTAATCTTCTAAAAGACATAACAGACTTAAGTTTTGATGTTACCGAGGGTGTTACTTACCGGTTTTATGCTATTATACCATATACATCTGGGAACACCTCAACCGGATCGAGATGGACAATTAACGGGCCAGCCGCGTCTTTATTATCCTATACTTCAAGATATACTTTAACAGCAGTAGCACAAACAGTAAATTTTTGCTCGGCATACAACATGCCTGTAACTTTTAATGCCAGTTCACTGCTTACTTCTCTTGCGATTATTGAAGGGGTAATTACACCTTCTGCCAGTGGCACAGTAGTTGTCAGGTTTGCATCGGAATCAGGCACCGTCGCTATTACAGCAAAAGCGGGAGCTACTTTAGATTGGTGGTAGATAATGATTATTAGAACTATAAAAGTGAAAAAAAAACGAAACATATTATTTTTACTTTTGCAAGTTGTCTTAATCATCATACCGGTCAGCATTGCTACTGCCCAAGCCCAACTGGTTTTTCAGGGTGATGGCCTCACCAAAGCTTATATGGTAATGAACGGCGGTACGGCATCCACGCCCATTTACTTAGTGGTGGATAATGCTGACACCAATGCCATGATACGCAAAGGCACGGAAGCGGGATGGGTCATCTCGGAAAATGAGTTCCACATCGTGCGCTGGAACATGCAAATTGACACGGGCAGTTATACCGTGCCTTTTGGCGCAACAACGGGTGCAGAAAATCAGGAATTCATACCCCTTACTTTCAGAAAAATTTCAATGGATGCCACGGATGTAAAGTTTGCCACATACGGCACCCCTGCCGACAATACCCTTTGGCCCACCGACGTAAATAATATGGACAGCGTTTATGGCGGCTCTGTCACAGACAACGTTCTTGACAGGTTCTACTTTGTGGACCTTACGGGCTCAGCCACGGCGACTTTAGATTTTTCCTATCGTGCCACCGAAAACCTGACTACAGCCTATTTTACGGATAATACATTTGCCCAGCAATGGAGCAATATCAGCCAAAACTGGCGGCCACCCATAGGCCCGGGAGCCATGGGAGTTGCGAGTAATACGGGCAAAGTGCCTGCCGGCGTCACTTCATTGTTTTCTCATTCTAAAGTCTGGCTACTTTCGCGTGATATGGAAAACCCCCTTCCCATTTCGCTGCTTGCCTTTGAAGCAACTTGTGATGGTAACCACATTGATTTTACCTGGAGTACGGCCACCGAAACCAATAACTCCTATTTTACTGTGCAACGAAGCATTGATGCACAAAATTTTAATAATATTATTGATAAACCCGGTGCCGGCAACAGCAATTCAGTACTGTATTATAATGCCACCGATAACAGCCCCTACCCCGGAACGGCATACTACCGGCTGAAACAGACTGATTTTGACGGAATGTTTTCCTATTCCAGCCCGATCGCTGTCGAAGAATGCGACACAGAGCTTTCGGGAAACAACGTGTATTGTAATTTTACGGATGGAAAATTAAATGTGTTTTATGAAGGTAAAGATGCATTATCTTTTACCGTCAGTGTTCAAAACATGATTGGCCAGCAGTTAATTTCTGAAACTTCCGGAATACTTGACCGTGTAACGTTGGATGTGGGTTCCCTTGCCGTCGGTATATACCTGGTAGTAGTCCGCACCGAAATAGATTTGTGCACTGCAAAGGTTTACATTCCCTGATATCGGTGTTTCAAAAAACAAAGCCCTGTAAACAATTGATTTACAGGGCTACTTGTGTTATATCTGAGCGGTCCGGACGGGACTGAGTAATATGCTCTATTTTTCATCGGTTTTTATCTTAATACCTATTTTTCAATTAATTACATTTTATCATTTCGCAGCACTATGCAAAGAAATGTAAGAAAATATGAGAATTGTTGTACCATTTGTTGTACCTATTATTTTATTTTGTATCTTTGTTAAAACTCAATATCAATGGCAACAACAAAGATAATACTAAAGAAGAATAAAGCAAATAAAATCGGAGAATGTCCTCTTTATTTGCGTATTATTAAAGATCGTAAGGCAAAATTCATCTCTTTGGGGATTACTCTTCCCGCTCACCAATGGAATGAAAAGACCGGTAGAGTAAGGAAGTCACATCCAAATTCCCAGCGGATGAATAATTTCATTGCAAAGAAGATCTCCGATGCCGAAGGCATTGCCCTGGTCATGGAAACCACCTCAAAATTTGTCCCCTCAAAAAAGATCAAGCAGGCCATTCTGGGCAGAACCCCGGAAAGCTTTATACCTTATGCTGAAAAATACGTGGCAGATTTATTACGTTCGGGAAAGATGGGCACTTATGACAAGGCCAATGCTGTCATTTCAAAGCTCAAAACGTATATTGATGATCAGGCCTTCTCCTTTGATGACATTACCGTTGAATTCTTAAAACAGTATGAAGAGTACCTGCAAACAAAACTGCACAATAAAACCAACACCATCCATTCAAATTTAAAGGTCATCCGGCGCATTATCAATGCTGCCGTTCAGGATGATACTTTTCCTTTTGAAAAAAATCCTTTTCTCCGGTACAAATTAAAATGGGAAAATACTGAAAAAAGCGTTTCTAACTGAAGAAGAACTAAAAAAAGTCGAAGATATGAAGCTTAAAGCCGGTTCCATGAAATACCACCACCGGAATATTTATGTATTTGCTGCTTATGCCGGTGGGCTCCGTATTTCTGATATTTTTCAGCTTAAATGGGAGAACATCAACGAAGATCATCTTTTGCTTTCTACTCAAAAGACAAATTCTGTAGTTTCCATCAAACTTCCGAAGAAGGCCCAGGAGATTCTCAACATTTATAAAACTGAAGATATAAAGCCCTCTGATTTTGTTTTTCCTTTTCTAAAAAACGACAGGGATTATTCAGACCCAAAATATCTTTTTCAATGTATTTCATCTTTGACATCATATACCAATTCCGATTTGAAAGACATTGCGGAAGAATTAGAATTCAATCACAATATGCACTTCCATACCAGCCGTCATACATGGGCCACCCGTGCACTTCGTAAGGGCATGAGAATTGAATATGTTTCAAAACTGATGGGACATACTTCGATAAAAACAACCCAGGTTTACGCCAAAATCGTTAATGAAGAACTGGATAAGGCGATGGATGTTTTTGATATAGAGCCTGTAATACCTAAAAAACCTAAAAAGTGATGATAATATCCCTGGGCATTATCTCGTGAATTACTTCATCAGTTCACAGGCCTGATACCAGCAAAAGAAAGCCTCCGGATGTGTTTTTTTAAGTTTATTCAGCTTCGTGTTAAATGGCTGTTCTATGATAATATCCCTGATCTGCTCAGTCCATGCATATTTTTCTATGCGGTCCTTGTCTGATTTTACCAGCCTTGACAGGTAAGCGGCCTTGGCAGCATCCGTGATGGCTCTTTCAATATGGTAAGGCTCTGAGAATATATAGGCGCGAACCTTGTTTATCCCTTCCAGCAATGCTGAAAAATCGCCTTTCCCGTCCTGTCCTCTGGTGGTGATGCACAAAGAGGTTTGATAAATATCATCCAGAACATCGTCAGCGCTGATAGCTAAGCCCCGGTACCTGGCTTCTGTAATGGCAAATTCATGAAATGTACTTCGCACGGTTTCCATATCTTCAGCCAGGTCAAACAGGGTTCCTATGTCATACAACTGTTTGCATATCTCCATCGTTGTGCTGTTGCCTCCCTTTGAATAAGGTACTCCTGTTGTGTTGGGTGCAAAAGCTGTCAGTTTATCTCCCAGAAGGTCCTCAAACCCCGGGACATCCACTTCTGCTGCATCACCGCTAACCATGATAAAAGGTGATGCTATCTTCACCTTTTTGATATGCCTGTATTTTGGTTTTTCAAACAGCACATCCAGTAACACATAATCCATGTCAAGCGCGGTCTTATATACCGGCTCATAATAAAACTTAAAGTGTGCTTTGTCAATCTCCGACTTGGTCTTCCTGCCCTGCTCTTCAGTTTTCACAAAACCTTTGTTTAAAGCGGTCTTTTCAAGTTTTGGAAGTAATTCAATATGTTCCGGCACGATGATGTCAATATCAATAGAGAGTCTTTTTTTGCTTCCGCTGAGCAGCATTAGGGCTGTTCCTCCTTTGAAAACAAAATCGAAACCGGCTTCGCTGAGTCCTTCTAACAAAGCATAAGCCCTGCATACCTTTTCGATCAAGGTTTTGTCGGCATTCCTGTTGTTTGCCGACACCTCCTTAAGCCATTCTATATTAAATGTTTTTTGATCTATCACGTTTCAAATTATCGGCAGCAAACGCTACTTTGCTGCCAGCTTATTTGATATTAAAAATTTCTTTAATTCTGCTTTCTTTCTCTTGCGGTCTGCGTATCTGAGCATCTTACCGGTATTAATAGGGTAACGTTCAAAGGCATTTGTAAAAATATGCAGCATTTCCGATCCGTGTAACGATACGAATTCTTCCTCGAAGAATACATCCACAAGTATTTTCTCAATGCTTGCTGTCGTGATGCCGCCAAGCTCATATACTGGCGCCTCGCTGACCAGTACTTTTACAATGATTGGATTTTTCGATCGGATCACATATGTATTCATTACTTCCTGGTCAGGCATCAGGTAAACATTTTTGTATTTTTCCTGCAAATTATGAAACACCGATTCTGTACCATCTCTTTCTACATCAACAATCGTAAGTTTTAATGAGGGAAGATGTTGCGAAAGACCTCGTATTTGTTCTGTATCCCACAGGCAATATTTTAAAAATGGAAATGATTTTTTTAAATGCCTGTCAAGTTTCTTTATCATGGGCGATACTACCGGCTCAAATGCTTTGTCGTTGCCTACTATGAACTGCCCTCTCCCGGTTCTGGTCAGGATTCCTTTCTCTATGAGGTAGTGAACCCTCCAGTTCAGTGTATTCCGCTTGATACTGCCTTCCCTGCTTATATAATATGCTTCCAGGTCCTTGGTCGTAAAGACTTTCTTTTCCCCGAAATTGCTGATGAGTTGTTTTATGTGATCTTTTGTTTCGATTACTTTATTATTTTGTCGCAAATATAATCAAATTATCGGCAGCAAATTGATTTTATTGCCAATAATTAACTCACTAACTCCGGATCTTGCAATTTCTTAGTGTTTTGCATTCATTTTTCTACCTCTAACCTTTCGGAAAATTATTTTTAGCATAATGTTTTTTTCTTGATGCCTATTACATATTTTTGTAATCGTCTTTTCAGGCCTGGTGAGACTTTCATTCTCTATTGTTAAACATTTAAAAATTTAAACCTATGGAAGTAATCACTATGGACGCCATGGCCTTTAAGCAGATCATGGCCCGGTTCGACAAGCTCGAACAGTTTATTATCGAAAAGAAAAAGCAGAATCCCCTTACAGAAGTTTGGCTGGATGTGTCTGATGCCTGTAATTTATTGAAGATTTCAAAACGCACTCTACAGTCATACAGAGACAAAAGAATTATTAGTTATTCCAGAGTGGCGCATAAAATCTATTTCAAAGCTACTGATATTGAAAAGCATCTAAAAGATAATTATTTGGAGGCATCAAGCAAACGAAGATTGCAATATTGATTTCATAAGACTATCCTGCCGGCGGGATGTTTCTCTATTATCGTATTGTTTTCAATCTCTGATTTCACCCTGATCATAATTTAGTTGAAATCAACATTTTTTTTGTTGATAAATATTTTCCCTTGTACATCAACATGTTACATATTTAATGACTGATTTTCAGCCATTTACAATTTTCTACCAATTTATCAACATTTGCATTTCATTACACTTCAAATAGTAATTTTGTTTATGATAGATGATGTTTTTAATGCAATACACTAAATATTCATACATCGTTTTGTTTACCGGCATCAAGTCCTTAGTACCGGCTGTCATTGTACTGTAATCCTTTTAATTCTTATCCTTATGTTTAGCCCTGCCATATACGCTAATATAGATCATTCTGTCTATTCCCGATTCATCACCGGGGCATTCCCCATAACGCCCATCAGGAGCCGTTCCCCGAAGCCGCCCTTCCAGCTTGTCAAATCTGCCAACGCTATTGTTGTCAATACATCTCCCTCCAAAGAGCAGATTGAGAAAGAACTCCTTTTGCACGATTTCACCTTTTTTGGCTATCACACCACCGCTGATTATGAACTCAAAATCATCTACGAATCTGAATGTAAGTGCCATCAGGCCAAAGTCGTTCCTTTAAAAATCTACGACCTGCAGGAAAACATGCTACTCCCGGTACCTCCCAACCTGCTTGCCAAAATATTTCTGGATTTTTTCTCCGATGAATTCGAAAGGATCAAGATTCGTTCTGAAAAATTTTTGTCCAATACTTCTTCCGAAAAAGCCATTCATATATACGCCATCCGGAACATGCAGCTTGCCCGAAAACTCTTCCATGATGCCACTTTTCTTTTCCATTCATTGAGCCTGCGGAACGACAAGTCCAAAGATGAATCCGAGTTGTACATTGTGTATATCCTCAACCTTTTTATTATCCGTACCCTGGTCTTTTACTCCAAATTCTTCAGGCCTTTTCTTGATGCCCAGCCACTTTCCGAAGAAAAATTACGCAACGAACTCCTTCAGGAGGCACCCATCGCCTTAAAATACCCCTGGCTCTTTGATCAAAAGCCCCGGCTGTATGGTTTTCTACATTCCATGATGGCTGCCCCCGCTATCGGTGAAAACATTGCTCCATATTCAAATCCGTCAGCATCCGGCTCCGATCCTGATGTCAATCCCGCATCCTCTCAATTCCCGGGCCTGCATCACCTCAAAGGCAAATTCCAATTGAAATGCAACGTCAACACCTTTGTCGATATTTTCTATCAGATGATGTATGAAAAGAAGGCCGGAAATGATTCCTTTCTTTCCTGCGAGTTATCCGATCTTGTCGAAGCTCTCGCTTTTCTTTTTGTGGACAAAGATGGCAACTCCCTTAATCCTGACTCTATCCGAACCATTCTCAAGCCAGCCAACTTCAAGAAACGCCCCCATCCTGATGATCCCCGCAAACTGAAAATTTAATTTCTCGGCACCTGGCTTCATCAAACTTCAATGCCAACTCTTTTTTTGCACCAAAAAGTTCCCTCCTTTGATTTCCATCATGCAAGGGAACTTTTTTTCCATCAAAACAAATATCATTTGACCATCAATCATTTAACAAAAAAAAAGTTCCCGGGAACTTTTTTCCTTCCCAGGGAACTCCTGATGGCACAACACTTGTAGCGTTTTTCACAACTTACGGCATTTCAGCCAGATAAGCACCACTTATATTTCTGGTTCAATAAAAAAAGTTCCCTCAGCCTTCAGGGAACTTTTTTTTTCAATGGTCACCCAGACTCTCTTTATTCCTTTGCTTCAGTTTTTTGTTGCAACCAAAAATCATGAATCACAAATCTCCAATCTCTAATCTCAATTTAAAACTTTTAAAAAAAAATAATCATGGAAATCATCACCTTCGAATCCCAGACATTTCAAGATCTCATCAAAAAGATTGATGACATTAACGTAAAAATTGAATCAGCCGTCGGCAAGCCCATCCTCGGTGACGACTGGCTCGACATCCAGGACACCTGCCAGCTCCTGAAGGTCTCAAAACGCACCCTTCAAACCTACCGCGACAACGGCACACTCAGCTTTTCCCAAATCGGTGGCAAGATATACTTCAAAGCCTCCGACCTCCGTGCCCATCTCGAAAAGCATTACATCAAGGCCTTCAAATAGCGCTTCGACACCGCTTCGACTTTGCCACCCCATGCTGACTGAACCTCCCGAAGTCAGCGTGGGCCTCATGGCAAACCTGCAACTTGTAACCTTCTAACCTGCAACTTGCAACTTTCTAACTTGAAACTTGTAACCTTCTAACCTGCAACCTGTAACCTTCTAACTTGAAACTTGTAACCTTCTAACCTAAAACTTGTTCCCTCTACCATCTACCCTCATACCATCTACCATTTACCCTATACCTTCTACCTTTTACCTTTCACCTTTCAAACTGATACCCACAATGAAACCCCAACCTCTCTTCCTAATAGTCTTTAGCCTAACAGCTTTCAGCCTAACCTGCCACTTTCAACTTGTAACTTTCAACTCTAAACTCTAAACTCTGAACCCACAATGAAACCCCCAAATCTCTTCCTAACAGCCTACAGCCTAACAGCCTTCAGCCTAACCTTCAACTTTCAACTTGTAACTTTCAACTTCTAACTTAAAACTTTCCACTCATGTCCCTAACCAAAGACACCATCCTCTCCAAAGTAACCTCCTTCGACATCCTCAACCACTTCCTCCGGCCTTACAACACGCACGGAGGCACCCTCGTAGCAGGCAAACACATCAGCAACCCTTTCCTTCGGGAAAAGCAGAAAACCCCATCCTTCAACCTCTATTTTTCCTCACAAAGCCACGACTGGCGCTTCAAAGACTTCGCCACTGGTGATGACGGTTCCTGCTTCGACCTCGTGATGAAACTTTACTCATGCACATTCCCGGAAGCATTGGAACACATCAACTCCATGATGTCGCTGGGACTTACCGCTGATAATGCTCAGAGTATTTTGACACCAAGTTTGCACGCCTCGGTAAATGAAATTGCTTTCCCTTCATCTGGGCTTCGTGTGCGCGGATTCTCCCACAAAGAACTTGCCTGGTGGCTGCAATACGGAATCACCGTTCCGGTTTTGGACCGCTTCCACCTCAGCTCCGTCGAAACTTTTTCTGCAAAAAACCGCGATGGCCGATCATACACTATCACCAGCAACGACAACTTTCCGGTCTATGCATACATTCATAATTCCTGGGCAAAACTTTACAAGCCACTCGACACCAAATTCCGCTTCCAGTACCTCGGTAATAAACCTGAAAACTTCATTTTCGGCATGGAGCAGCTTCCGGATTTCTCTGAATACATTTTTATCACCGGCGGTGAAAAAGATGTCATGTCGCTTGCCGACCATGGCTTCTCTGCCGTGTCCCTGAATAGTGAAACAGCCAACCTACCTGCCGAAACCCTCAAAACTCTTCAATCCCGATGTAAGCATGTGATGATCCTTTACGACATCGATGCCACAGGCAAAGCCCAATCCGAAAAACTCTCAAAACAACACGGGCTGAAAAAGATCACTCTGCCGAATATGCCTGATGGCAAAGACATTTCCGACTTCTTCAGACTCAAAATGAACCCTGAAACCATTAACGAACTAGCTTCAGCCGCCCTTGTCCCGGGCATGACAGCGCCTATACCGGCACCAGAAATATCCCGCCTCGACAAAGTCCTTAAAACCCGTGAGGTCCTTGCGGTCAACAAATCTCAGAAAATCATTTTTTCAAACCCCATCCTGAGCCAGAACGAAAACCCTGTCTTCTTCCCCAAAACCATCAACGTGCTCCAGGGAAAGGCCGGTGTCCATAAAAGCCGCCTGGCACAGATCATCTGCAGTTCCCTGCTCAAAACCCCTGAATGTTCAAAAGAGTTGCTTGGCTTCCATGCCGATATTTTCAAATCCTATGCTATATGTTATGTGGACACCGAACGCAACCTTTCCGAGCAGCTCCCTTATGCCTTGCAGCAGATTCAGGTCATGGCCGGCTATGAAATCGAAGACAATCCCGATAACTTCGACTACATTTCCCTGCTCGAGTTTGAACGCAAAGAACGTTTCGAGGTCCTTAACGAATATCTTGAACATGTCCGCACCAAATACAACCGCCATATTTTTATTGTGCTGGATGTTATTACCGACTGCGTTTACAACTTCAATGATGCCAAGGACAGCATGGCCCTGATTGACATGATGAATATTACCATCAACCGTTACGATGTTACTTTCCTTTGCCTCATTCATGAAAATCCGGGCAGCGTGGACAAGGCCCGTGGCCACCTGGGCACCGAAATAATGAATAAGGCATCCACGGTCATTCAGGTTGGCTTCGAAAAAGATTCCGAACGCAGGGAGATGGATCTCGTCAAAGTTGCTTACCTCAAATGTCGTAGTTCCAAAAAACATGAACCTTTTTATGTCCAGTACTCCGAAGAAGATAACTCCCTCATCCTTGCCGATCAGGATGTTATTTTTGAATTGATGCAGCGTAAGAAACAAAAAGCCAGCTCCCTTGATATTATTGAAAAAATTGAAATTATTTTATCCGAACCTTTATCCCGTCGTGAGATTCTTTCTCAGTTATGCCAGGAATTTAATTGCCAGGAGCGTTTAATGGAGGAACGTCTCCGTGAGATCATCGACACCAAAGCCATCCTTCGCGACAAAGATTACAAAGACTGCCACCTGGTCAAAGAAAAACAGGGTAAAACCTTAATCTACCGCCTCCAACCTATATCACTTGAGCTATTCTGAATTAAGAACCTGCTTTCTGGAAATTTCGTTGCAAAACAAATAATCAAAATAATTTTTAAAGCGCGTCGGCCCGTCATAACGGCGAGCCGGCGCTGGCGTGAATAATAAAAA
>CAZMPB010000026.1:0-28226 GCA_964567775.1 uncultured Bacteroidales bacterium | reverse complement strand
GATCAAACAATAACCTGAAAATTTTTTATAAAATGAAAAAAACAATTTACATTCTCTGCATTTCACTAATGCTGGCGGGTTGCGCTTCGCTGACAAAAACACAAATCGTAGCCGTCAATCAATTTGCTCAGACGTCAAAAGATTTTTCGGCATATCCGAGTAAAATAATGACGGAATTGGCTGATGTCAGGCTGAAAAGAGGCATTTTTTATGCAAATTTATTTAACGACAAACCATCAAAATATATAAGTGTACTTGATTCTGCCTTCAATGAAAAAAAACAGGATTATCAATTATCCGAAAAAGTGGATATTACCTTTAAAATTATTGATAAATATGCACAATCATTACTTTTATTATCATCAGATCAATATACGACAGACCTTAAAGAACAAACCGAAACTTTTGGAGCTGATATTGACTCGTTAATAACCTTGTATAACAGCATGGATAACGGAAAAAAGATTCCAAATGGAATTGGGGGTCTGGTAAGTCAGATAATATATTGGGGAGGTGATATATATATTAAAAACAAACAGGGAAAAAATTTAAAATCTTTTATACCAAAAGCCGATACGCTCATCGGAATGATGACAACAAACCTGAAAGAGTTTCTCGTTGGCAAGGTGTATATCCCGGCGATTAACGATTCTTTGAATATTCAGGACTTAATAAAAAATGAAGAAACCGGCATAAGAGAAAGTTACAAATTCTATGTATCCTCTTGTTCCAGACTTAACGCTCTTCCTACTCTTGAAAGCGAAAATGAATATTTGAACACTTTGAAAGTTTTAGATGGCGTTAATACATTATTGGAACAGACTGTTTCGGCAACTGACGGGTTAAGAAAGGCACATCACGCGCTCCTCAAGGCGATAGAGAAAAAGAAAACGCTGACTGAAAGTATTAAGGAGCTGCAATCGTATTATGATGAGATCAGGAAAATAAAAACGACCATAGAAAAAATAGAAAAAGTGAAAAAATAAATACCATGAATACAGAAAAAATCAACACCCTTGCAAAAATCCACGCAGCTCAAGATGTTATTATTGATGCGTTGGCCGATCCGCAGTTAACAAAAAATGAAATTTCTGCGCTTCAGGATTCCTCTTTAAAACTCAGAAATATGGAAAGATCCATAGTTGCTTTGGTTGGTCAAAAATTGGTTGATTCTTTAACAGCGGATACTAAAGATTTAAAAACACTGATAAAACAAATTGAACAATCTGCTGAAAAGCTGTCAAAAGTGGCTAATGGTATTAAAAAAGCAGCACGCGTTGTGGAAGCGCTGATAAAAATTGTTTCGACAGCAATTTCTATGGGTTAAGCTAAAAATTGTCAGTAACAAAACCGATCTCTGGAGAATAAAAAAGCCAAAGATTGGCAATTAAAATCCCGGCTTTTTTGTGCAAATATGTTGTAAACAATTGATGTCGGGTAAATTCATGTCAGGTAAATTGAAGTCGGGTAAATTGAAGTCGGGTAAATTCATGAATTTACCCGACTTCAATTTACCCGACGAATATTATAAACTGTGTTCGCAGATTACGTATTATCTCTGTCAAAATCCCTTGAGATTCGCTTTCCGGCAACTATCTTTTTGTTTTTCCGTCTGCTTGTAATTGAAATTATAAAGAGCTGATTCCCAGTCACCGTACATAGCATTGGGCAACATCACAAAACGTTTCCCGAATTCGTTGCGCAGGCTGTCCACCTTGTGCTCTCTTATGCCGGTGGGTTGTTTTTCAAAACCTGATACAAAATCCGACAAATTATCCCCGATCAGTAAGCTGATATGATAGTTTTCAGAGATTTGCTGCCTGTATATTTCTTTGGTCGAAGTCTTGGTTTTCAGCTTCAGGTGCTGGTTATCGGCAAAGGGAAATCCTTTCTCTTTCAGGTTTTTCAAGGTACCCTCGCGCTGATCTTCCGTGCGGTTGGAGACATAAAACACCTCCGCGTTTTTTCCGGCAATAAAATTACACAGGTCAACAGTTCCGGGCAAAGCATCCGCTGCGCCTTTATTTACCCATTCATCCCATTTTACAGGATAAGCAATTCCACCCAGAACACATTCAGCTTCATAAGGGCTGTTGTCGAGCATGGTTTCGTCAATATCCACGACTATTGCCCGTTTTTTTGTAACATCTTTATCAGCAAGATCCTGTTCAAACATCAGTTTTGCCAGATTGAACGACTGGTAGTACAAGGCTTTTATCTCGGCAGACCGCTGATGATATAATATCGCCAGTTCCATGTAATCATTATTCTGAACTTCGACAGGAGTAAGCGGAGCAGTGGCTTGTTCCACATTTTTGCATCCGCATACCGCAATAAATAAAATACCGATAATAATAAATAAAAGGGGTGATTTTCTCATTTTCTGTTTTTTTGGTCTTTATTTGTAAGATTAGTGCATTTATTCTTTCGTTTTTTGAAAATCATCGGCTATAAAAATATTAAATCCCGTTATTTCTTCATCTGAGATTTCTCAAAACAAAGTACATATCTAAGGGATTATTTGCCGGATTTTACAACTTCCACCTTTTTTTCTCCCTGATAATCAGGGATTTTATTCAAATTTTTCAGATAATCTATAATACCTTCGGCGGTAGTTCTGAACAAACCGAGTCCGCTATCTTTGTGTTCGTACTTATATACCGAAGACATATAATTGTTCATGACCACCGTGTATGTTTTATCCATTTGGAGAGGTTTGCCATCGGTGGTAATAAACTGCACATCGGCCAGTGCGCCTTTATCGGTGAGCAGGTATTTTGATTTGATTCCCGAAGGATAAATTGCACTGCTGTCGTCAATGGTGAAAGCCGCCAGATGCAGGGCTCTCAGTTCGTGTCCGGTGAGTTTAAATAATACCATCTCGTTACCAAAGGGATCCATGGTATAAATATCTTTTACACTTACGTTGCCCTTGTTCAAATGATCTATTCGCACACCGCCCGGGTTTGCCAGTGCAATATCTACCCCTGCTGCTGCACGTATGGCGTCAACCATCAGGTAGCCTACCTGCTCATAGGATGTAAAATCCGAAGTGGCTTCAGCAATGGTCTCACTGAGAGAAGGGTTGTTGTTGTATTTATTCACCAGATCTCGGATATCGCTTCGTTCACTGCCTTTATTACCTATGGTCAGAAGTTTCATGGTTTTGGTCACTTCCCGTTTATCGTTCACGGTGAGTTGAATGAGGGTGGCATATTTGAGTTTGCGTTCTGCCTGCGTGATAAGAATACCATTGTGCATCTGTTCTTTATCCACGCGGGTATGCGAATGTCCGCCGATGATCAGATCAACTTTCCCTGCCGGCAGTTGTCCCGCCAAAGCCACATCGTCTTCGAAGCCCATGTGGTTCAGAAAAACAAAAATTTGGCAACTGTCGTACAGGTAAAGATATTCCTTAGCGGTGGCATAAGGCTCTTTGAAACGAAATCCTTTTACATTATCGGGATGCGAGTCGGGAATACCGCCCTGGTTGATGTTTAAAAGCGAAACAAAGGCTATCCTGACGCCGTTCTTGGCAGTAAGTATTTCGTAAGGCTTTATACGGTATTCTCCGCCTTCGGGCAACAAAGTGTTGGAAGCAATAAAATCAAAAGTTGCTTTGCTCGTGTTTTTTGCAAACCCTTCCGGCTTTGAATCAAATTCGTGGTTTCCGACCGCCGAAACGTTGAATTTAAGAGCATTCATCAATTCTATCATGGGCACACCCTTTTCTTTATACTGATCGTTTGCCGGATTACCCGTCTGGTTGTCGCCGGCCGAAACAAGCAAGATGTCAGGATAAAGTGTTCGCAGGCTATCCACAATGAATGCAAAATGTGGGAAGTTATCGATGGCGGCATGCATGTCGTTTACAGCCAGAATTTCCACTTGCCTTATTTCAGGAATTTTTTGGGATGTTTTGCGTACGGGTTGGCAAGCCGCCATAATAACAATCAACACTACGGGGGAAAGGCGAATGATACTTTTAAAGATAACAGACTGTTTCATATGCTTATTTTATTATTTTTATGTATAGGTGATTGCCCTCGGAGAGTCTGCCGTCGAGGGCTACAAAATTTCCAAAGCGGTCTTTTACTGCCGGAAAAATCTTCGGAATTTTCTTCCTGTGCAGCGCATAATAACTGCGGACAGCATCGGCGATGGTAGCTCCGCTAAACAGTTCGAGTTCAGTTCTGTTGATGCGAATTTTCAATTTGTTCAATTTGTCTGCAAGATACTGATTTTACAAATATGTGTCATCAATAATTATCCGATTTTTCATCCTGATTTTTATGAAAAACATTTTGTTCAAACCGCCCCGCTGTGAAAAAACATAAAAAAAATCCAGACAATAAATGCCTGGATTTTTTTCGAACTATGAGGATACTATTTCTCGTTCTCATATTTCATCTGAGCTTTCATCACATAGCTCTTATACCTCCATTTGGCATTTTCCTCAGCGGCTTTGAACAAGGCTTCCGCTTCTTCGGGGAAGGTGCTTTTCAGTGAGGTGTAACGTACCTCTCCTGCGAGGAAGTTCTGGAATTCTTCCCATTTAGGCTCTTTCGAGTCGAGGGTAAAAGGATTTTTTCCTTCGTTTTCCAGGAGGGGGTTGTAACGGTAAAGCTGCCAGTATCCGGCCTCCACGGCGCGTTCAGCTTCCTGTTGTGATTTTCCCATTCCGGCACGAAGTCCGTGGTTGATACAGGGAGCATAGGCAATGATCAACGATGGCCCCGGATAAGCTTCAGCTTCTTTTATGGCCTTGAAATACTGAGCATAGCTTGCTCCGATAGCTACCTGTGCCACATACACATATCCATAAGACATGGCCATCATGCCTAAGTCTTTTTTGCGGATACGTTTTCCGGAAGCGGCAAATTTTGCTACGGCAGCAATAGGTGTTGATTTGGAAGCCTGTCCGCCGGTATTGGAGTACACTTCGGTGTCGAGAACCAGCAAATTGACATCGTTACCGGAGGCCAGCACATGATCGAGCCCGCCATAACCGATATCATAAGCCCAGCCGTCGCCGCCGAAAATCCAGACCGATTTTTTCACCAGGTAATCTTTAAGATCCAAGATTTCTTTGGCTATTGGGTGTGACGATTTTTCGATAAGGGCCAGCACTTTTTCGGAAGCTGCTTTAGAGGCTTCAGCATTGTTCATGCCTTCGAGCCATGCCTTGAACGCTTCTTTTGTTTCGGCCGGCAAATCGGAATCCATCCCGGTTTTCATCAGTCTTTCGATACGCAGACGCATTTTTCTGACGCCGGTTTCGATGCCATAACCATATTCAGCATTGTCTTCGAACAATGAGTTGGCCCAGGCAACACCCTTCCCTGATTTTGCGATGGAATATGGTGTAGAAGGAGCCGAACCGCCATATATGGAAGAACATCCTGTAGCATTGGCCACAATCATTCTTTCGCCAAAGAGTTGTGTGATCAATTTTATGTAAGGAGTTTCTCCACAACCGGCGCAGGCACCCGAAAACTCAAACAGCGGCTGTGCAAACTGGCTGTTTTTAAAGATTTTAAATATATCAACATTGGTTGTTTTATACCCCACCTTGTCGTGCATATACGTGAAGCGACCTATTTCGTCCTGTTGTGTGCCGAGTGGTTTCATCACCAGCGCTTTGGTCTTGGCAGGACATACATCGGCGCAGTTTTCGCATCCGGTACAATCGAGTACACTCACCTGGATACGGAACTGCAGGCCTTCTAATTCCTTACCTACGGCTTTTAATGTTTTGGTGCCGGCAGGTGCATTTTTCACATCTTCTTCGTTGAGCAGGAAGGGACGGATAGCAGCATGGGGGCAAACAAAAGCGCACTGGTTGCACTGGATACAGTTTTCGGGTATCCATTCGGGGACGTTTACGGCAATACCTCTTTTTTCGTAACGGGTAGTGCCTGAGGGGAAGGTTCCGTCTTCCCTGCCCAGGAAAGCGCTCACCGGGAGGTCGTCGCCTTTTTGTGCATTGATGGGATTAAACACGTTTTTAATAAAATCAGGAAGGTCCGTGTTTTCTTTGGCCACATCAGCGGGAAGATTTTTCCAATCAGCAGGTACCGGTACTTCGATCACTCCCTTGATGGCGTCGTCAATAGAGGCGATGTTCATTTTTACCACATCTTCACCTTTACGGCCATAGGTTTTTTCAATAGCTTTTTTCATATAGGTTACGGCCATGTCGAAAGGAATTACTCCCGACACCTTGAAGAAGGCGGTCTGCATGATGGTGTTGGTTCTATTTCCCAGTCCGATTTCTTCAGCTATTTTGGTGGCATTGATGATATAGAATTTAATATGGTTAGCGGCCAGGTATTTCTTGATATGGTTGGGCAGGTGTGATTTAGTTTCTTCCACATCCCATATGCTGTTAAGGAGGAAGGTTCCCTCATTTTTCAGACCCTTGAGCATATCGTATTTTTCGAGATAAGCCGGAACGTGGCAGGCAACAAAGTTGGGGGTATTTACCAGATAGGGCGATCTGATGGCCTTGTCGCCAAAACGAAGGTGAGATACGGTGATCCCGCCTGATTTTTTGGAGTCATAGGCAAAATAGGCCTGGCAATATTTATCCGTGGTTTCGCTGATAATTTTTATTGAATTTTTGTTGGCGCCCACCGTACCGTCGGACCCCAGGCCATAAAATTTGGCTTCGTAGGTTCCTTTAGGTGCAACACTGATTTCGGGTAATAAGGGCAGCGATTTAAAGGTAACATCATCGACGATACCCACGGTGAACTGGTTTTTAGGTTCGTTCATTTTCATGTTGTCGAACACTGAAAGCATCATCGCCGGTGTGGTATCTTTGGAGCTTAATCCGTAGCGTCCGCCAACGATCATGGGTGCACCGGGTTTGTTATAGAACAGGTCACGCACATCAAGATACAAAGGATCGCCATTGGCGCCGGGTTCTTTGGTACGGTCGAGCACGGTAACTCTTTTGGCGGTTTTCGGATACACATTCATAAAATATTTTTCCGAGAACGGGCGATACAAATGAACCGTAACGAGTCCTACCTTTTCTCCTTTAGCCACCAGGTAATCAATCACCTCTTTTATTGTTTCGGTGATGGAACCCATGGCAACAATAATATTTTCTGCGTCAGGGGCGCCATAATAGGTAAAAGGATGATACTCCCTGCCGGTTATTTTCTGCATTTCCTGCATATAATGCTCAACCATATCGGGAACGGCATCGTAGAATTTGTTGGCGACTTCGCGTGTCTGGAAATATATATCAGGGTTTTGAGCAGTACCGCGTGTTACAGGATGTTCAGGGCTCAGCGCTCTTTGGCGGAATTCTTTCAATGCTTGTTTGTCAAGGAGTTTTTCCATATCTTCCATTGCGGGAGCTTCTACTTTCTGAATTTCGTGTGAAGTACGGAATCCATCGAAGAAATGCAGGAAAGGAACTCTTGATTTAAGAGATGTGAAGTGTGCTACGCCGGCGATGTCCATAATTTCCTGTACGCTTCCGGTAGCCAGCATGGCAAAACCGGTGTTGCGGGTAGCCATCACGTCGCTGTGATCGCCAAAAATTGATAATGCCTGAGCTGCAAGGCTGCGGGCCGACACATGAAGCACGCCCGGTAATAATTCACCGGCGATTTTATACATATTCGGAATCATTAACAGCAGCCCTTGTGAAGCGGTGTATGTGGCCGCCAGGGTGCCTGCCTGTAAAGCCCCGTGCAATGCGCCGGCAGCGCCAGCTTCCGACTGCATCTCTGATAAACTGACCGTTTCGCCAAAGATATTCTTTTTCCCCGCGGCTGCCCATTCATCAATGTTTTCTGCCATATTCGACGATGGCGTAATGGGATAAATACATGCGACTTCGGTAAACATGTAAGCAATATATGCTGCGGCATAATTACCGTCACATGTGATAAATTTTGATTTTTTTTCCATATCAAATTCTTATTAAATTACTGTTTTTATGTGAGTTAAGTAGATTTACTGTTTTTAGAATGCAAAATTAATGATTTATTTGTAACAAGCGGTTGTTTATTACAAAAAAGCCAGATAACAAATTAAAAATCTGCATATTTATAACGAAAAGGCAAGAGCCTTTATGGTTTATTTTTTCTCCGGACTCGTGGTATCGTTTGCAGCATCTATGGAGTCCTGCTGTTGCAACAATTTATCCGCATTATCGAGTGCGCTGTTTCTTTCTATCTCCATCAGGGAATCTCTTTTACTATCCTGATTATCAATTTCTTTCTGGCTTGGTCCACAGGAACAGCATACAGCCAATGACAAAAACACGAGGGATATTTTTATGATTTTCATGGTGTGTTTTTTTCTGCAAAACTAATAAATCCGCCTATAAATTCAGAAATTGTTTTGCTTCGGGAAGGAATTTTTCCTGTGAATCGAAAATTCCATGATTGTGATCGCCTGTTATTTCGATGAATTTTTTTTTGCCTGAAAATTTCTCATATAAACGAATGCCATGGATATACGGAACCGTTTCGTCTGTTTTGCTATGAGAAAAAAGCACCGGGACCCCGATGTTCATTAATTTTTCACCTGACGTAAAATCAAACCTCATCAGCCATTTCATGGGCAATAATCTGTAAAATTTACCAGCCATATCGTACAGGTTGAAAAAAGTAGATTCCATGATCAGTGCGTGGCATTTCTTGTGTTGCGCAAGATTAACAGCCACCGCGCCCCCCATAGACCAGCCCCAGATAATTATATTTTCGTCTGAAATGCCGAGTTCCCGGATAAGGTAGTCCCATGCAGCTCGGGAATCGGTATAAATATCCTCTTCTTTTTCAATTTTTCCGCTGCTGATGCCATAACCCCGGTAATCGACAGCAAGTGCATTGCATCCCATCTCACGAAACAGGCGCATGCGTTTCTCGCCTCTTGAGATATTTCCGGCATTTCCATGAAAAAACAATACGGTATATTTCGCCGAATCTGCAGGCATCCACCATGAATGAAGTTTTTGCCCGTCTTCGGTGGTGATCCACAATTCTTTAATCTTCAGATCCTCCGGTGGCGGTGTGGCACCTTTTTGTGGCTGAAAAACCACGTGTTTCTGAAAAAAATAAACAAAAACGCACACCAATATATACAGGATCAAAAGGATGGCAACTATCAGCAGGATCTTTTTCATTTTTTTAACATTAAAAAAGCCTGCTACAGATTCCCGCAACAGGCTTTTATTTTACTGAATATTTTTTAAGTCAACACCCAGGTGTAAGTGGTCCCGTTTATAATAATATACACGATCAAATCGCAATCTCCATTACCATAATCTACTGTGATATTCGGATACCCGGGGTTCACAATATCAAGTGTTCCAGAGGCTACTATCCAGCGCCAGATTGACACACAAAATTTGCAAAGCAGCGGTGAGGTAATATTTACACTAAAACTGGCGCCGTTGATGTCGGTACCGCTTGCGGATCCTGTCACATAATACTCGTCATCCCATGGGTTAATATATGTATTATACCCGGCTATCCATTCGTTTTCGCGCTGCGAGGTCCAGTGAATAGTTCCTTCGGTATATGAAACACTGGCATTCTGAACATCAACAGAAAAATGCGGATGACCTGCCTGATTATGGCCAAGATTAGTAATTACCTGTGTGCCCGTAATATTATGCTCTACGCCGTTAATAGTTTCAGAAAAATTCTGAAAGGTAGAGGTCATCACAGAAGAGGAATCCACATAAGGTCCTGTCATCACGGTAACTATCTGTCCTTTGCGTGTAACGCCGTCGGTGCCAGTACAACCCGTGCCGTAATCCAGCGTAAGTGTTTTGGGCCATCCTCCTGAAATATATAATACAGGACAAGTCCCAATCGTATCATTTGTACTTTTGTTTCCTGCCTGACTTGCAGCTTTTTGAATTTCGGAGGCCGAAAGATTAAAGGCCGTTTCGGCACGGCTGTTGTCCTGGGCAGCACGGTAGCTGTATTCCGTATCATCTTCTTTTTTCTTGCAGGAAGTAGAAAAAATTACGCTGGCCGTAAAAATTACTACCAGGACAATGCTGAAAATTTTAATTGCTTTCATGATGCTTGTTTTTTAGTTAAACAAATTTACTATTTTTATTGATAAACGCAATAACATTACAGAATATTTGAGCTTTGTGAAATTTTTTCTTTATTCTGTTTTTATAAAGGATGCATAATACAGCTCCATAAGCTCCCGGGCTGCAATATAGGAGCTTACAGTATTGTTTGCTATGCGGCTTTCAATGTTCTTAAGTTTGTTTTCAACTTTTTTGTTCTTGTAAAAATCGGAGAACAATTGTTCTTTTATCGCATAATGCATGCGGGCAAGCGCTTGTTCTGTGCGTTTACCAAAAAAATATCCGTTATTTTTTGTATAACTTCGGTATTCTTCAATGATCTTCCACAATTCTTTTATACCTGAATTTTCACGTGCCGAACAGGTTATCACTTTAGGGTCCCATCCCGAAAACGATGAAGGAAAAAGATGAAGCGCTTTCTGATATTCCATCCTTGCGATATCTGCTTTTGCCACATTATCGCCATCGGCTTTGTTTATCACAATAGCATCGGCCATTTCCATGATCCCGCGCTTTATCCCCTGGAGTTCATCGCCGGCTCCGGCCAGCATCAGCAGCAGGAAAAAATCCACCATCGAATGTACCAGTACTTCCGACTGTCCCACCCCGACGGTTTCTACAAATATCACATTAAAGCCCGCCGCTTCGCATAAAATGATCGACTCCCATGTCTTACGGGCAACCCCTCCCAGTGTCCCTGCCGAAGGTGACGGACGGATAAAGGCATTGGGTTCGGCCGAAAGTTCTTCCATGCGTGTTTTGTCGCCAAGAATGCTACCCTTGGTCCGGTAGCTGCTTGGGTCGATAGCCAGTACTGCCAGTTTGTATTTACGTTTGGTAAGATATATCCCGAGAGCCTCTATCAGGGTGCTTTTGCCGACTCCGGGCACCCCTGTAAACCCTATGCGCAGCGAATTGCCCGAATGTAAAAGACAGGCTTCAAGCACCTGTTGCGCGAGCTGCTGATGTTCGGGAAGGGTACTCTCAATCAGGGTGATGGCTTTGCTCAGCATGGTTATGTTTCCCGAAAGAATACCATCAACCAATTGTTGCCTGGTATGGGCTGCAGGTTTTTTGCTGCGGATCTTTTTCACGGCATCTTCATTGACCGAAGATGGCTGCTCGATCCCTTCCTGCACCTTTAGTGCGCTTTTGTCTGATTTTGTATTCAAAAATTCATTATTTCTGTTTTACAAAAATACGGTTTTCCAATAAAACAGGCCCATTAAATCTAAAGAGGTTGATTTCTGTTGTATTTTTGTTTTGTAAAACAACCGCAATGATAAAAAAAACGCTGTATATTATTTTGATTTCGATGTTAACTTTTTCCGGCTTTTCGCAAACCAATGTTCAGCATGTTACCGGAAACTGGCTTGGCACATTAGATGTCGGTGTGGCAAAATTGCGCCTTGGTTTAATGGTAGCTGACTCGTCCGGTATCTTGATTTCAAAACTCATGAGTCCCGACCAGGGAGCGATGAACATCAGGGTGGATAAGGCAGAATTTGCTAATGATACACTTAAAATCGTTTCCAAAGAAATTCATGCCTCATTCAAGGGGGCGGTAAATAATTCTGCAGATACGCTTATAGGGTACTTTACGCAAGGAAGAAAATTTCCGCTTGCGCTGGCACGCGTGGAAAAACTTCCGGAAATGAACCGTCCGCAGGAGCCAAAAAGGCCATTTCCCTACATAGAAGAAGAAGTTACTTTTACAAATGAAAAAGCCGGGATTTCTTTTTCCGGAACACTAACACTTCCTTCATCGGGAGAAAATTTCACTGCTGTGGTAATGGTTACAGGCTCCGGCCCGCAAAACCGCGATGAGGAATTGCTGGGTCACAAGCCCTTTCTGGTCATTGCGGATTACCTTACGCGCAACGGCTTTGTCGTACTGCGTTACGACGACCGGGGCACGGGAAAATCAAAAGGTGTTTTTTCTATAGCTACTTCGGCAGATTTTGCCGATGATGCAGAAGCCGCTTTTCTTTTTCTGCAAAACGACAAAAGGATAAATCCCAAACAAATCGGGATACTGGGGCATAGCGAAGGAGGCCTTATTGCCCCGGTGGTGGCTTCACGCAACAAAGACGCTGCATTCATTGTGATGCTTGCCGGCCCCGGTTTGAAAGGCGAAGACATCCTGCTGCTTCAGTCAGAATTGATTGCCCGCGCCGATAGCACGCCGGAAGAAGAAATCGAGACCAACACTACGCTCAATAAAAAGCTATATACCATCGCAAAAAAAGAAAAAGACGACAAAAAAGCTACTGAAAAAATGCGCAAACTTATTGATGATTACTGGAAGACATTAAGTCCTGAGGCTATTAATAAAAACGGCATTGAAAAACAAGCCCTCATTCAGAGCGTTTATCAGGTTATTACACCATGGTTCCGCTATTTTATAAGTTACGATCCCAAAGAAGCCCTTACAAAAGTTTCCTGCCCTGTTTTAGCAATGAATGGCAGCCAGGACCTTCAGGTTCCTCCGGCACAAAATCTTGCTGCCATTGAGAAATATCTTATCAAAGCCGGAAATACAAAATATACCATCAAAGAATTTGAAGGGTTGAATCATTTGTTTCAGCAATGCATCACCGGATCCCCTTCGGAATATGTTGATATTGAAGAAACATTCTCGCCAGAGGTATTGGAATATATGACTCAGTGGTTGAAAAATTTAAGTTCAAAATAAGAGTCCCCTCCGAAAAGCCCCATTTTCCTTATCCTGCGACTTTTTGCCCTTAATCCCTAAAGGGAAGTCGCTGAAAATCAGCCTCCCTTTAGGGCTGGGGTAATGCTGATTTTCAAAATTCATACTTTTCGGAGGGGACTCAAATAATATAATCAGCTTTTTTAAGCAAAAACCTGCTTTCTAATTTTTTGTTGTTTTTCGCACACAAATACCTGTTTTTGAGCCACCTCGATAGGTTTGACACATATTGATATTTTAATTTTGACATTTGTTTGAGTAAAAAAATATACTTTTGCCGCTTCAATTTTTTAAAAACTAAGAACTATGAAACTTAAAACTTTAATTTTTGCGGGATTATTTCTTTTGGGAATGGCCGTAATATCAAACGCACAGACTCCACAGGTCAACAATGGCGACTTTGAAAGCTGGGATAACCTTGGCATTGAGGATGTCGAACCAACAAACTGGAATTCTTTTATGACAGCAAGTGGAACTTATAGTAGTAGTGGGGCTAAACAAATTGATTCTTCTCATGTTATCAGACCAGGATCAAGCGGCACTCGTAGTTGCAGAATCTGGTCAAGAGCAATTACTATCCCTATTATTGGTACTATTATAGCAAATGGCAATTTAACTACTGGCAGGATAAATATGGGCAGTACAACACCAAGTGGTTCTTCTAATTACAATTACACATCTCGATCTCAAAGTGGATTTTATCATTCTTTTACCGGGCATCCAGACTCATTGGTCGTTTGGGTAAAGTTTAAACCGTCATCGGGCGGAACAGAACAGGCAAGAATACATGCTGTTATTCATGACAACTATGATGTAAAAGATCCGGCAGATGCAAATTCAACGAGCCACATTGTAGGCGATGCTACTTTGAATTTTCCGAAAACCAATGGAATATGGGTGCGTAAAAGTATTCCTTTTGTATATTCAGGCCCTTCTTCAACACCACTATATCTTTTAGTTTCTTTAACCACAAATATGACACCTGGTTCGGGTTCCGGAGGGGATAGCTTGTATGTTGATGACATGACACTGATTTACAACCCCGTATTAACAACAGGAGCTATTTCTCCAACTACTTTTATTGTTGATGCCGGAAACAGCGCTGCGATCAATGTTCCTTTTACACTAACCGGAACCATGAATGCCGGAAATATTGTAACAGCACAACTTTCTGATGCCAGCGGATCATTTGCCTCTCCGGATACCCTGGGAACATTAGCCACCACCACATCCGGAACCATTTCGGGAACCATACCTGCCGGCACACCCACAGGCGGCGGATACCGCATTCGCGTGGTTTCTTCAGATTATGCCCTGACCGCTGCCGACAACGGCTCCGACCTTGTAATAACCAATACCACGGGAATCAGCGGCATTTCAGCCGGTAGTTATAGCTTTTATTTTTCGGAAAACGAACTTATCAGCGACCTGAAACTTACACAATCTATTCATCCACAAATCCAACTGTTTAACCTGAGCGGGCAATTAATTGCCGGTTTTGAATTACAGAACAATGCGGTTAATCATAATCACATGAATATTCCTGCCGGCATTTATATGTATCGCTTATTTAATGGTGATCAAATGATCTCCGGAAAAATTGTGAAGTTTTAAACTGACTTTTCTATTTGCAGATCGGCCTCTCTTATGTAATTAGCAGAGGGGTAGGTTTTTGATCTATATAAGTGTTTAGCTGTGTGCGCCACCATCCTGTATGCGTGGCGCGCTTGCTTTATGGGTTATAGCCTTATTAATAATCAAAGCATGAAATTGTAGTATGTCTTTGCTTTGATCTGCGGCGGCAGACTCAGCATCCATGTAGTATTTGCTATTTCACTTTTGTATTACCTCTTGAATAACTCTATCCCATTCAAAAGCAGGGCCAATGTCTGTCTTACACGTGCGGCAATTGACATGAGATAAAATTCCTGTAAAACCGGTAAATTTGCTTTCCGATAATACATTATATCTGTCTATTGGGTCGGCAAATTCTGCTGGTAAGCTATATTTCCCGCACAAAAACCTTAGTAATTTTATCAGACTACGGTACTGGTTCTCAGTGAATTTTGCGTAGTATTCATAATCTCTGTACTTTGCGGGGAGTTGTGTATAGAATTGAGTTTCATCAATAGTGCAGTAAATATCGGTATCACTATAGGTAGTCACAAGATTGTTGCCTATTTTTTTCAGCGGGCCGATATTACTTATTTCTATGCCTATACATTCTTTACTCATTGCTGTATTTCCGCCAACGGCTCCGGGGCCCAAATGATAGCTCCAGTATTTAGATGCAAAAAGGTTATAAATATTTCCGTTTCTCCCTATTACAAATGGAACAGAAACATGGCCATTGGTGAGTGTGGCGATATCTCCTTTTAAATATCCCATGGTAAAATGAAGGATTATTTTTTTCTTCGCTGTTTCCTCCTCATAATAGTATGACTTATCGTTGTTAGCCCGGACACAATCAATGATTGTTATAAACTCATCCGTCCCTTTTATATTACATTCTTCCGGCGTAAGAATGAATTCCTTTCCACAAGCATCTATTCCATTTTTATCGAAAGAGGCTTCGTGAGTTGATATACTGGTTGCTTTCATTTTGGTAATTATTTTATGATGGGTTCTAAAAAAATACTTTTTATATGATTTTGACCTTAGAAAATTGCAGATCCCATTAATCAATTTTCAATAATCGATATAAAAATACAAAATATTTGGAAACAAATAAACAGAACATTCAATTTTTCATTAAAATTGCATGGGTTTAACAAAAACCAACTTATCTGTTTTCAGCCTTTTCGCAGCCAGTTCAATATTTTTTCGCAATACGGATTTTCGGCAGGCGGCGCCACGTCTACCCATTCGCCCTGCTCGCCGATCATAAATTTCTGAAAGTTCCACTTTACTTTGGCGTCCGCTTTTCCGTTCAGATCTTTTTTTGTAAGCCACTCATACAGGGGGTGCTGATTGTTCCCTTTGACGGATATCTTGGCAAACATAGGAAATGTCACATTATATTTCAGCGAACAAAAACCAGCGATTTCCTCGTTTGATTTGGGCTCCTGCCACAAAAAGTTGTTAGCAGGGAAACCCAGTATCACAAACTTTTCCGGGCCAAATTCCTGATACAGCCGTTCGAGGTCGGCATACTGAGGGGTAAATCCGCATTTTGAAGCGGTGTTCACCACAAGGAGCTTTTTTCCTTTAAATTCAGACATGCTCATTTCTTTGCCGTCAATGCTGGTTGCGTTAAAATCATAAAATGTTTTCATGTAAATTTTTTTAATAAAACAATATTATTTGATGATACGGTCGAGTTCCGCGAAAACTTTTTCTTCCCGTCCGGCGATTTTCAATAAAAGTTGAGAGAGTTCTGAATAAGGTGTTGGCGGCACGCCCCTGTTTCGAAGATTTTTTGCTCCACGTGCAGCAAATTCCCGCCAGTTGTCACCGATCCCGGTCATTTCTACCGAAAGATCTTTCAGAACGGGTTTATTAAGGATAAGGGCTGCTTCCTGAAGGAAGGCCGCATACATAAACCGGAACCCTGCCCCTCCTGTGCCGATTTCTTCGAGCGCACGGATAAACTGTCCCAGTCGTAATGATGCCTTATGCTCACCATATCTGGCATCCCAGCTTTTTAAACGGTTTGCCGTATAGCGTATTCCTTTTACACCGAAGATCGGCACGGGGATTCGGAGCATGTCGTAGCAATTTTTTTTAATTCCACGGCATATGGCTGTTTCGATATCTATTTTTTCCGGGACAGCCCTGATCCAGTACATCTTTCCCTTAGGGGGGAAGGCTCCCCGTGCAAATCTTACACGCTGTAATTCTTTTTCTGTAAGGGTTTCAATATTTTCCATCACCGGGTCGCTGACATAATACCGGCCATTCTCTTTTCCTATAACAACGAGGTTGTGGGCATTAAAATGGAAGCGGTATTCCGGTGGAAAATAAGTAAGATAAAAAACACCGACAAGCAGCCCGGCAGGAATTCCTTTTTCAATAAGTTCATCAAGCTTCTCTTTAGATTTAGCAGGGCTGGAAAATTTCATTCGCTCCACAGACACGCCAAGTTTTGACGTAGAACGTTTAAAAATAATTCCCGGCAAATTCCGGAATGAGAACACCGGCAGATCGTTAACCCTGATAAATGGCATATAAGAATAAAAACACCCGGAAGCAATGCCGAAAATTAGCGGTTCCGAAAGTTTTATCCCGTAAAAATTCAAAAGGTTTCTCGTGGTGCCATTTTCGCAATGCGCGGCCATTTTATGAGAAAAATCCAAAAGCATCAGACTGTTTTTAGGGTTTCGACAGAAATATTAAGTGTTTCCGCATATTTTTCAAGTTCTTCAATAGAAAGTTTATTGAATTTGCAGGGTTTCATATGTCTCCGGACTACCCATCGTGAAAACCCCGTGTATTGTGAAAGAATTTTGACATTCATAAGTCCCCTTTCCATATGATAGGCCAGGGGGCTTAATTTACCGTCAAGGACTTTTTGCCTGATTTTTTCAGATTTTGAATTTATCTGTTTCCAGGCCTGTCGTATTGCTTCATTTTTAGGATCCCATCCCACACTAAGTACCTGCGTATAATTACCCTCATCATCAACGGCATAACACACATCACGGACTTTCCCTTCTTTGAGAAACCCGGCATCGTCCTGCGGAACTTCATTGATATTCATCGAAAATGGATTAAAAATCCTTATAAAAGTAATAAAAATTTTGTTTCCGCGAGGTTAATCGGCACATAAAATAAATGAATATCAAATATTTTTGTACTTTAGAGGCTCTTTTTTGAATATTTCTGCCAGCAAGCATGAGTAAAGAAATCAACCAAAACCCCGAGCAGAAAGCCCGCGACAATATTGACAAACAGCTTATTGCCTGCGGCTGGATTGTCCAGAACAAAGGCCAGATAAACCTTGGCTCCGGCACAGGGGTGGCTTTACGTGAATTCCTTACTGATGCTGGCCCTGCTGATTATGTGCTTTTTGTCGACCGTAAACCGGTAGGAATTATTGAGGCCAAACGAGAAGAAGAAGGCGTAAGATTAACAACAGTAGAAGATCAGTCCTCGGATTACGCAAAAAGCAAACTTAAACACCTGAACAATGACCCGCTGCCCTATGTTTACGAAAGCACGGGAGAACTGACACGGTTTACCGATTACACCGATCCTAAGCCTCGCTCCCGGCCTGTTTTCACTTTCTTCCGGCCTGTAGCTTTCCGGGAATGGATGCGGAAAACTGAATCTTTACGCAAGCGTCTGTTAAAACTGCCTGTTTTACCAACCAAAGACCTCCGCAACTGTCAGATCGTTGCAATAAACAATCTTGAGCGTTCTTTTAAGGAAAACAGGCCAAAGGCCCTGATACAAATGGCCACCGGATCGGGGAAAACCTATACGGCTATTACGTTTATTTACCGCCTTCTGAAATTCTGCGACGCAAAACGTGTCCTTTTCCTGGTGGACACGAAAAATTTGGGAGAGCAGGCCGAACAGGAGTTCATGGCCTATGTGCCCTCGGACGATAACCGGAAATTTACCGAATTGTACAATGTCCAGCGGCTGCGCTCGTCTTATGTGGCCACCGACAGCCAGGTATGTATCAGTACCATTCAGCGATTATACTCAATATTGAAGGAAGAAGAACTCGACGAAAGCGCCGAGGAGCCAAATCCGGCTGAAACTTTTTGGGACAAACGCGAACCTGTCCCGGTCGGATACAACGAAAAAGTACCCGTTGAGTTTTTTGATTTCGTGGTGATTGACGAATGTCATCGCAGTATTTACAACTTATGGAAACAGGTGCTCGAATATTTTGATGCGTTTCTGATCGGACTGACAGCAACGCCGGATAACCGAACCTTTGGCTTTTTCAATCAGAATATCGTGAGTGAATACACCCATGAGCAGGCCGTTATTGATGGCGTGAATGTGGGTTTTAATGTTTACCTTATTGAAACAAAAATCTCTAAAAATGGCGGTGCGGTCTGGAAAGGCGAATATGTTGATTTCCGGGAAAAGTTGTCACGAAAGAAGCGATGGGAACAGCTTGACGAAGATGTGGAGTATACCGCAAAACAGCTCGACAATATAGTAGTAAATCCGAATCAGATACGCGAGATCGTCAAAACCTTCAAAGAGCGTTTACCAGAAATATTTCCCGAACGCGACGAGGTGCCCAAAACGCTTGTTTTTGCAAAGACGGACAGTCACGCCGATGACATTATTCAAATTGTAAGGGAAGAATTTGCCGAAGAAAACCGCTTTTGCAAAAAGATAACCTATAATTCCGATGATCCAAAATCGGTGCTGGCACAATTCCGCAACGACTATTATCCGCGTATTGCCGTGACCGTTGACATGATTGCCACCGGCACGGATGTGAAGCCGCTGGAATGCCTGATATTCATGCGCGATGTGAAAAGCCGGAATTATTTCGAACAGATGAAAGGCCGCGGTACAAGGGTTATTGCTCTTGACGACCTGAAAAAAGTGACGCCTTCGGCACCGTACACCAAAGACCATTTTGTAATTGTTGATGCTGTAGGTGTAACAAAATCGCTGAAAACCGACAGCCGTCCATTAGAGAAAAAGCCCGGCGTGCCTCTTAAAGACCTGCTTATGGCTATAACTGTCGGCGCTCGCGATGAAGATTTGTTTACTTCGCTGGCCAACCGTCTGATACGGCTCGACCGACAGGTCTGCGAAACGGAACGAGCAAAATTTGCCGAGAAAGCCAACGGCAAAACCATTGGTGAAGTTGCCAAAGAATTGCTGGCTGCATACAACCCCGACACACTGGATGAAATAAGCGAACATATCGTCAAAAGCAAGCCTTCGGCCACACCCGCCGAGATAGCAACGGCGCAGAAACAGGCGCAGGAAGAACTTATCGAAAAGGCAGCAGCTACTTTCCACGGCGAATTGAATACGTATATTGAAAATGTCCGTAAAGCCCACGAACAGATCATTGATATCATTAACCCTGATAAACTTGAATTTGCGGGCTGGGAAGAACAATCCTCCGAATATGCCAATAAAATCATCAGCGATTTTAAAGAATATATAGAAGCCAACAAAGATGAAATAACAGCCTTACAGATTTTTTACGGACAACCGTACCGCCGTCGCGAATTGACATATAAAATGATTAAAGAGCTGATGGAACAATTGATAGCCGATAAGCCAGCCATGGCCCCGATGAAAATATGGCAGGCCTACGCCGCCGTGGAACAAACCAATGGTTCCCCTAAAAACGAACTGATAGCGCTGGTGTCGCTGGTGCGCCGGGTTTGCGGACTCGACAGCACGCTGACGCCTTATGATAAAACGGTGGACAAAAATTTCCAGGATTGGGTATGGAAAAAACATTCCGGCGCCGGTGAAAAATTTAATGAAGAACAAATGAACTGGCTCAGGATGATAAAAGATTACGTGGCTTCATCATTTCATATCGCCAGGGATGATTTTGACCTCAGTCCTTTTAATGCTTTGGGCGGGCTTGGCAAGATGTGGCAATTATTTGGAGATAAAACCGAAGAAATTATTAATGAATTAAATGAGGTTTTGGCAGCATAGCTTCGACTTCGCTCAGCTACCGCTGCTATACGGTGGTTGAGCGTAGCCGAAACTACCGGGGATGGGACGGTGGCTGAGGATTAAACGGACGCTTCGACTGCGGAGTATCGGGCGTTTCGACTGCGCTCAACGCCCGGAGGGAAGGACGGTGGTTGAGCGCAGCCGAAACCACCGTTGGGCATGACGGTGGTTGAGCCGTACCCTGAGCGAAGTCGAAGGGTACGCGGAAATCACCGTAACTAATAATTGAAAAATGAAAGGATACATGTACATACTGCTTTGTTCCAACGGAAAATATTACACCGGAAGTACCAAAGACCTTGAAAAACGCTGGCAGGAACATCTGAGCGGAAATGGAGCAAACTTTACCAAAAAATATCCTCCTGTGAAACTGGTATATTACGAGGAATATGACAGGATTGATGAAGCTTTCTATCGTGAAAAACAGGTTCAGGGATGGGGCAGGAAAAAAAAAGAAGCATTGATCAATGGAGAGATAGATGATTTGCATAATTTAGCTGAATGTAAAAATGAAAGTCATTTTTTACGGGCGTTTCGACTGTCGGGTATCGGGCGTTTCGACTGCGCTCAACGCCCGGAGGGGAGGACGGTGGTTGAGCGCAGCCGAAACCACCGTGGGGCATGATAGTGGCTGAGCCGTACCCTGAGCGAAGTCGAAGGGTACGCCTATTAAGATGGGCAATGAACTTTGAAGTTAGTCATATATGAATAAAATGGAGTTTAAATAATATAAATTAACAATATTTACCTGACAGGTTAAATTTATTTTGCATTTTTAACCAAATAGGTGTATCTTTGCATAACTTTTACCACTTTGGATGTATTTATTAATGATAGAGAATTAGAAAAGCTTTACACTTCGGGCCAGTCAAAAAAACTCAGGTTACCCGAACAAGTGATTGATAAATTTTTTGCTACTATTCAAAAATTTGAATCAGCAGTAACAATGTATGATTTATGGGCAGACAGGGGTTTGCGATTCGAGAAACTAAAAGGAACAGACAGTAGCTATTCGTTGAGATTAAGTGGAAAATACAGACTGGAAATGGATGTGGAATGGACTGATGAAAAAAAGACAAGCGGGAGGTTTTATCTGAAAACAATTTCCAATCATTATGGAGATTGATGTTTCATTGTTTTCATCAACAAAACGACAAACAATTATGGCAAAGACATCAGAACTCAAAGCGGCAAGAAAATTTGGTCCGGGTTATTTTATTCGCGAACAAATGGAGATGCGCAACTGGACACAAAACGACCTGTCGGAGGTAACCGGATTTACAGTAAAGCACCTTAACAAAGTGCTACAGGATAAACAAGCAATTACTCTTGAAATGGCAAGGTTGCTTGGCGAAGTATTCAATACTTCGGCACAATACTGGATAAATCTCGATACCAATTATCGTCTCTGGCTTTCACAGGAAAAGACGAATAAAGAAATTGAAGCCGATATCAAAGGTATGATTTATGAGCGCATGCCAATAAAAGACATGCTTTCAAAAGGCTGGATACGTGCTTTTAATTCTGCTGAAGAACTTAAAAAGCAGGTGCTTAAATTCTGGAATTGGGAAGAGCTGGATTTCTCAGGAATTGATAAACAGTTGCAATTTCTTACACGCAAATCCGAAGCCTACAACCAATTCAACGCTTCCTATGCTATCACCTGGTATCAAAAAGCGCTTAACGAAGCGGCTAATTTCCGGCGCCTTCCGTTTAGCAAACCCAGGTTGGAGAAATTGTATAATACCATGCACACCTATACAGTTAACGAAAAGGGGATCAACCAATTTATTAAAGACCTTGAAGAAATTGGCGTAATTTTCTTTGTGCTTCCTCATTTGCAAAAAACCTATCTGGATGGCGCCGCATTTTTCTATGGTAAAAACCCCGTGATCGTTTACACGGGCCGATACAAAAGAATTGACAACTTTTGGTTTACGCTGGCTCACGAAATCGCCCATGTGTTAAAGCACCTGAATGAAAAAACGCCCTTTGTGCTCGACAACCTGAAAGATGGCGATATGGATAAAATGGAGGTTGAGGCCAACAAGCTTGCCGCCGAAAAATTGAAACATTCTGAAATAATGCAATATCTCAATCCTTATCTTGGATATTTATCTGCTGCGAAAGTTGAAGACTGTGCCGCTGAATATAAAATACACCCGGCTATCATTATAGGCAAACTGGCGCATGAAAAACAGATTTCATACAGCAACCAGTCGTTGTATAATGAAAATGTATTGGAACTTATTCAAAAGAAGTATCAGATTAGTGATTGAAGAATTAAATGACATATTAACAATAAAGATATGGTATTAAAAGATTCACAAAAAATAATGTACCAGCATTCTGAGGTTAAAATTGAATTACTAAAACGCTATTTAGAAAAATATCTTTCAATATTAGGTAATTCGACTTTTGTTGGCGATGTATATATTTATGATTTATTTTGTGGAGAAGGTGTATATGATGGCGGTGGCAAAGGAAGTCCAATTACAATACTTGAAACAATTAAAAATACCCATTTTATTGGAAAAAGCAACGGGACAAATTCAAGCAAATTCCATTGTCTTTTTAACGACTATGATGACAAAAAGATTGAAAAACTTATTAATGAAATTACTGAACGAAAATTACGTCACCCCAATATAGGTGAGTGTAATTTCTCAAAGTTGGAATATAAAGATGCTCTTCCAGAAGTAATTAAGAAAATTAATTCTCTTAAAAAAGAAAAAGCATTTGTTTTCATCGATCCTTATGGCTATAAAGATATTAGTATCAAAGATATTCAGCATTTATTGGAAAGTAAAAAAAGTGAGGTGCTGTTATTTTTACCGACCCAATTTATGTTTCGTTTCGAGGAAAAGGGCACACCTGATTGTTTAAATGCTTTTATTGAAGAAATATTGCCAAAGGAATTATGGCCTAAAAGTGAAACTGGAATTGATTTTATTGAAACCTTAAAGTTGGCTTTCAGAAAATATTTCAAAACTGATATTTTTGTTGATTCTTTTATTATAACGAGGGAAAAAAATCAGTTCTTTTGTCTTTTCTTTTTTACAAGTCATATTTATGGATTCGAAAAAATGCTTGAATCTAAATGGCAAATAGACGAAGAAGAAGGTCGTGGTTGGCGATATAAACAGGATATTGATTTATTTAGTACTGTTGAAAAAACACCTTATATTGATAAATTTGAAACTGGTCTTATGGATTTTTTAAAAGAAAAGCCACGTACTAGTGCGGAATTATATAGGTTTCCCTTAATTAATGGTTTTCTGCCAACGCATGCAACACAAATTCTTGGGCGTTTTCAAAAGGATGATTTCATTTCTGTTGAGAAAAAAGATGGCTCCCAAGCTCGAAAATCATCATTTTATATTAATTATAAGGATTATAAGGAAGAACCAGATAAAGTCATCATAAAAGTTAAATAACATGGCAAGCACAAAAATAGAATGGACGGAAAGCACCTGGAACCCAATCACAGGCTGCACTAAGATTTCGGCAGGCTGCAAGTTTTGCTATGCCGAAACTATGGCAAGACGACTGAAAGCTATGGGACAGGAAAAGTACAGGAATGGATTTGAACTTTCCATGCACCCTGACGTATTGAACGAGCCATATACCTGGAAAAAAGGAAAAATGATTTTTGTCAACTCCATGAGCGACCTTTTTCATAAAGACGTTTCTGTAAAATTCATTCAGAAAGTTTTTGCTGTAATTAAAGAAAACCCGCAGCATGTTTTTCAGGTGTTGACGAAACGTGCCGATGTGCTGAGGTATTACGATAGTGAAGGATGGCTGGACTGGCCGCACAACCTTTGGATGGGAGTTACCGTCGAAGATAAAAATCATACAAATCGTATTGAGCTGTTAAGACAAACCGGTGCACGGGTGAAATTTTTATCGTGCGAACCACTGTTAAGTCCAATACCGGGATTAAACCTCGAAAATATTGACTGGGTTATTGTGGGCGGCGAAAGCGGACGAACACCACGGCCCATGAAAGAAGAATGGGTGGTTGATATAAAAGAACAATGCCAAAGAGCGAATGTTGCTTTTTACTTTAAACAATGGGGCGGAACAAATAAAAAGAAAACAGGAAGTAAGCTTGAAGGGAAAGTGTATAAAGAAATGCCTGAAATAATTGATAGTTTATTATGAGTTCTGAGAACAACATCCCCAAACAACCTGCCCTGAGCAATGAGCTTGTCGAAGTGCCGAAGGGCTGGCAAATAAAAAAGCTGGGAGAAGTTGGTGAAATCGTTTCTGGTGGAACCCCTTCTACAAAAGTTGCTGAATATTGGAATGGAAAAATATCTTGGATTACACCTGCTGATTTATCAGGTTATAATGAAAAAATTATTTTACAAGGAAGAAAATCAATATCAGTAAACGGTTTAAAAAATTCTTCTGCACGATTGATTCCAAAAGGATCCATTTTATTTTCATCAAGAGCACCAATAGGATATGTCGTAATTGCGGGAAATGAAGTATGCACTAATCAGGGTTTTAAAAGCATCGTTCCTAATAAATCAATTTTAAGCGATTATCTTTTTTACTTTTTAAAAGCATCAAAGCAAGAAGCAGAAAAGGTTGCAAGCGGAACTACTTTTAAAGAAATATCATTAAAAGCATTTTCTCAACTTGAAATCCCTCTCCCCCCTCTCCCCGAGCAACTCGCCATCGTCTCCAAAATCGAAGAGCTTTTCAGCGAGATGGACAAAGGTGTGGAGAGTTTAAAAACCGCGCAGCAGCAGTTAAAAGTGTACCGGCAGAGTTTATTGAAATGGGCGTTTGAAGGGCGTCTCACTTCGACTTCGCTCAGTGGCCGCCAAACATTCCCAACGGTGGTTGAGCCTGGGGCGGTCATTTCGACTGCGCTCAACGCCCTGGACCACGCGGTGGTTGAGCATGAACCGGTGGTTGAGCGCAGTCGAAACCACCGCCATGAAGCCGAAACCACCACCTCTATTGCTGCGGAAGGAAAAGAAAAATACGGAATACAAAATGAATTGCCGGAGGGTTGGCGTTGGAAAACAATAGAAGAAGTTTGTGAAATGAAAGCAGGATTTTTTGTCAAAGCACCAGATATATATGAAAACTTTAAAGATGGATTATTCCCTTGTTATGGTGGAAATGGGCTAAGAGGTTATGTAAAATCATCCACACACGAAGGCACTTTTGCTTTGATTGGAAGACAGGGTGCATTATGTGGTAATGTGCATTTGGTAAACGGTAAATTTCATGCAACTGAGCACGCTGTCGTTGTAAAAGCTAATGAAGGAATTGATATTAAGTGGTTTTATTACAAATTGGTTTCAATGAAATTAAATCAGTATTCCTCAGGTGTAGCTCAACCTGGACTTTCTGTAAATAAGCTTTTACCGCTTAAATTAACAGTTCCACCAATAAAAGAACAACAACTCATCGTTGATGAATTAGAAAGCAAACTCACCGTTTGCGACAAGATAGAAGAAACTATTAATAAAGGCTTGCAGCAAAGCGAGGCGCTGCGGCAATCCATACTAAAAAAAGCGTTTGAAGGAAAATTAGTATAATAAAATAAACTTCAACAATTATGGGAGAACAGTTTAAAATCAGCGGGTACCACATCACTACCGACCCGGAATTTCAGAACAAAAAGTTTGGCATTAGCCCCGAACTGTTCAGGCAGTTAGAATCGTTGTATTATGAAAGCCAGGACAAGAAAAATAAAACAGTAGTTGACAAACTTACACAGCTTATTCTTCAATATCCAGGCGTACCCCAGCTAAAAAATTATTTATCGGCAGCCTACAAAGCGCAAGGCAACTACCAAAAGGCTCTGGAAGTTAACCAGCGGATACTTGCCGAACACCCCGATTACTTATTTGGCTTGCTTAATCAGGCAAATTTTTACATTGAAAATAAAGAATTTGAAAAAGTACCTGGTGTATTAGGCGAAGCCATGGAAATTAAACAATTGTATCCCGAACGCGACTTGTTTCACCTGGCAGAAATTACCGGTTTTTTATTAGTATGTGTTCGTTATTATACTGCAATTGAGAATCTCGAACTTGCCGAAAATCGTTTCGACTTATTAAAGGATATAGCGCCCGATCACCCCGATACGGATTCTGCTTTGAAATTTATATGTACACTAAGACTTAAAACAGCTGCCGGGCGCTGGCTGGAAGAACAAAAAAACAAAATATTGCCTGCCTCCTCAAAACAGCCTCCCGAAACAGAATACAGTATTGCCCCTTCTTTTACCCATCCGGAAATTCAGTATCTTTATGAATATGGCCTCGACATTCCTCACGAAAAACTTCATCAAATACTTGAAATACCTCACTATTCGCTTGCTGCCGACCTTGAAAAAATTCTTGAAGATGCGGTAAAACGGTACACGTATTTTAAACATATCGGCTGGCAGGAAGACACACACACATTTGTATTGCACGCTATGTTTCTTTTGAAAGAAATTAATTCAACCAACAGTTTATCTGAGATTTTTTCTTTCCTGGAATATGATGATGATTTTATTGATTTCTGGTTAGGCGACCACATTACAGCAACGGTATGGCGATGTTTTTATGGCCTGGGGTTTCATAAAACATCAGAACTCGGCAAATTCCTGGTTCAGCCAAATATAGAAACTTATTGTAAAACATCTGTTTCAGAGGCCTTATGCCAGATAGCTCTCCATCATCCTGAAAGAAGAAATGAGATTATTGAAATTTTTTCTGATGTGTTTAGTCGATTTTCTGAAGCCCGAATTGAAGACAATCTGATTGATTCTGATTGCATCGGACTGGTAATATGCGATGCCATGGATGCTAACCTGCATGAGTTGCTCCCGATAATCAAAACGCTTTTTGACAAGGGCTACGTTGCCGTGGATATCTGCGGAGTTTATAAAAAAGTCGAGGAAGAGATGTTGCATCCTTTAGAAAAAAATAATAAAAAAGAGTTAAAAAATATTTTCGAACTTTATGACCATGTTTTGAATACCTGGGCAGGTTACACAGATGACGAAAGTTACAGTAATGATTTTGATGATGAGTATACACCAGTTGAAACCACCGTATGCCCACAAGAGCCAAAAATCGGGCGAAACGCTCCCTGTCCATGTGGCAGCGGGAAAAAATATAAGAAATGTTGTATGAATTTATAAAACAGTTAGTAACCATTAATAAATGAGGAAAGGAATATAGATGGCAAAAATTGATGATCACATAAAACAAAAAATTAAAACCCTTAGCAGGGAAGAACTGGAAAAGCTGGTATTAAAAGCCGCTGCAAGGGATAAAAGTTTTTATGATTATATGCTGGTAAACTATATCGATAAAGAGTCGGGCGAAAAAGATTTGTATCGACAGGCAATTACTGACCTCGACAGGCTTTTTTTCAAAGGTTACAGAGGCTATTCGGAACAACTGCAACTGGCAAATATGTTGAGCGCATGTATAAAGCGTATCAATGAATTTGCAAAAGTCTGTAAAAACAAAAACCTCGAAGCCGACCTGATCGTGTATGTGCTTCAGGAAGCTTATGCGTACCCCGAAGATATGTTCGGCACCTGTTTCACAGCCTTTGATTATAAGACAGGACTGCTGACAAAGCGCCTGATCACCCTGGTAACAAAAAAAATGCACGAGGATTACCTGGTTGATTACAAAGAAAAAATCAACAGATATCTGGCAAGGCTGCACGCCACATCAAACCATTTGGATTTTATTTATTATTTACCCAAAATGATTGAATAAAAATGGAACTGAAGTTTCGCATAAAAATAAAATTGATAAATACCAAGTCATTTGTGGATTG
>CAZMPB010000025.1:11407-29225 GCA_964567775.1 uncultured Bacteroidales bacterium | reverse complement strand
GGTGTACTTACAACCTTGTTCAACTGATCGAAGAATGCGGGTTTATAGATTTCCGCGTGATAAAAAATACCGGTCTCGATATGGACGCTATTGCCTCCTTTTCAAAGATCCTGATCTCTCCCGGGCCGGGAATGCCTGATGAAACCCCGAATATTTCCGAAGTGATTAATAAATATCATAAAACTAAAAGCATACTTGGGGTATGTTTAGGCCATCAGGCAATTGCAGAATATTTTGGAGCCGAGATCATTAATGTGCCCTTACCTTTTCATGGGATAAAGTCAAAGGTGTTTATTAAAGATAAAGATAATCATTTGTTTTCCGGACTTCATGAAAGTTTTGATGCCGGCAGATACCATTCCTGGGTTGTTTCAGAGAAAAATTTCCCTGAATGCCTTAAAATTACTGCCGTCTCAGACGACGGGCTCATTATGGCGGTTTCTCATAAAATCTATAATGTGCATGGCATACAGTTTCACCCGGAATCCATCATGACCCCTGATGGTTTGCAAATTATCCGGAACTGGCTGGAAAAATACCCACTAGAAGTTAGTAAATCTATTGATAGTCACGGGGTGACTTAAAAAATACTCATTATAATAAATACCTGATAATCTATTTGTTATACCGTGACTTGCAAAGAAATTCGGGTTTAGTTACCCCCAAAATCTTTCTTAATTGTAATATAACCCGGGTATTGCACGGCATAGTTTCCGACCATGACAGTAGGTTTGGCTTTGAGCGAGATGCGTGTGGGCCGGTTACCGGCATCCACGAGGTTCAGGCCGAAATTCACAATATTTTTTCCTGATTGCCCTGAGAGCAACTTCACCAGGTCGGCATTGATCTGTAAAGGAAAGGTGCCGGTGCCGTTGTTGGGCGCTATCTCCACCCTTTTGGCCGTAGTGCCGGTGGCTATCTGTGTATCGTCAATAAAGGCTATCCAGTCGAGCTTATTCAATGCGGCTTTTTCTTTGTTGGGGTTGCGGGCTTCCACGTTCAATGTAAAGTTCAGCGGCAAAGAACCGGAAGCCACATTGGCCAGCAAGGTAGCGCCGTCGACCAGCTTCAGGTCGCTGAACGATTTCAGTTTCTGAACATTGACGCCTCCCAGGGTGATATTTTCGGCTGTGGACAAGCGAAAATCGCAGGTCAGCAGATTAGTTAATTCGTTGATCTGGGCACAGGAGGCAATAAAAACTACAAGGACAAGTAACAAGATTTTATGTTTCATTTTTTTGGAATTTAATGTTTTTGCATTTTTTACACGGTTTGATGTGCTTGCAAATTTAATGCCTTTCTCAAAACATTTTTCTTAACTACCTAATTACCTAACCACCTAACCACCTAACCACCTAACCGCCTAACAGCCTATCTACCTAAAAACCTATCTACCTAACAGCCTATCCCCTACTTTACCTTAACATTATCCAGCCCGTTTTTCTCGAACTCATCAATGTATTTTTTTGAATACGGCTCAAGGATTTCAAGCTTTTCGTCCATAGACATTTTTTCAAGTTCTTTGCCAAGCTTTTTTTCGGCATCTCTTTCAGAAAGCCCGAATATCAGTGTATCCCAGAAACACTCATCTTCATAATCGTTAATAATGGTGATGACTTCCTCGTCAAGTTCCTGTGAAGGCAAAAAGAGCCCGAATTCATCGTCCATCTCTACCATTTTCTTCATCCCGGCTTCGTTTGCCTTAGAAAATATGGTCTGTACCAGATCGTTCAGAACGATATTTTCCGGCTCATCAATCACCCAATCGCCGACATAAACAAGCTTAAGGAGTTCTTTATACTGATTTTCTGATAATTCAAGATTTACTTTTTTCATGATATTTGGTTTTATAGTTTAATTTTTTCGTTCACTAAATTCAGAATCTCATCTTCCATGTTTTTAGCCTGTTGTTCCATAGCTTCGGCTTTGCCAATGATATCAGCAACATAATCTTTGTCTTTAAGTCCGGAAGCGTTGATCTTCACATTGAGGAAAGCCCCCATCACAGCCGAACGTGCACATAAGGCGCCCACTCCGGCGTCGGTTACCGAGTTCGGATTTCCGGTTTCGGACATGGCTTTGATCACCTCAAAGGAGGAAAGCGCTTTTTCCATGGTTTTGAACGGTATTTCTGTGGCGTACTTCGTGGCTTCCTGTATAGCCTGATTGCGGATGTCTTTTTCCTGGTCGCTGTTTTTGGGCAGGCCGAAAGCGTTCATGATTTTGTTAAAGGCATTGGTATCTTCATCCACCAGCGCCAGAAGTTCGTCTTTTATTTTCTGGCCTTTTTCTGCCCAGTCTGAAAATTCTTCCCAGCGTTCGTCCCAGCCGGGTTTATGAGAGGAAAGGTTGGCTACCATGGTGGCCAATGATGCGCCCAAAGCGCCCATATATGCTGAGATAGAACCTCCGCCAGGAGCAGGGGATTCAGAAGCAGTTTCATCGGCAAAGGCCACACAGGTCATATCAACCAGCTTTTTGGGCTTGTTTGCCTGGGTATCTTCAAGTACAAATTCAATGATCTTTTCTCTCGGGTTAAAAGGTTTCAGATCGTCGAGACCGAGCGATTTTACAGCAATTTTTATTAACTCCTCCTGTGACACTCCTACCGACCGGTGCTGTTTTTTCAGAAAATATTTTCCCGCATCCACCATAGCTTTCAGGGGTATCAGTCCTACAATTTCCGAGCCGGTAACCCGCAGGCCGCGTTCGCCGGCTTTTTTACAGGCTTCTTCAAAGGCCACATGGACAGGGGTGATGCTGATATTGGTCAGGTTGATGGATATCTGGGCAATACCATATTCTTCGATGAACCAGCCAATGGCTTTGCAAGCTTTTAGCGATCCCGGAATCATGACATTGTTGCCTTCGGCATCTTTGATAATTTTACCGGTAACAGGGTTGCCCTCGCGCTTTGGACGGCCTTTTTCACGAATATCAAAAGCCACCGCATTGGCACGCCGGGTGGATGTGGTATTCAGATTTACATTGTAGGCCACCAGAAAATCACGTGCACCGATGGCAACAGCTCCGGCCTGCGCATGAAAGGCAGCCGGTCCGAAATCGGGCTTCCAATGCGGGTCGGAAAGTTTTTTCTGCAGACCTTCATATTCTCCGGAACGACAATTGGCCAGGTTTCTTCTTTCTTCGCAGAAACAGGCGTTTTCGTAACAATACACAGGGATGCCCAACTCGTTGCCTACCTTTTCGGCCAGCTTTCGGGCGTACGCCACAGTTTCTTCCATCGTGATGCCGGCGATCGGTACAAAAGGACATACATCGGTCGCGCCAAAGCGGGGGTGCTCGCCTTTATGCTTGCGCATATCAATGATCTCCGAAGCTTTTTTAATTCCCCAGAAAGCGGCTTCCACCACATCTTCGGGGGCTCCGGCAATAGTTACTACGGTGCGGTTGGTGGCCTTTCCGGGATCCACATCGAGAAGTTTTACCCCCGGCACGGATTCCATCACATCAGTTATCTGTTTAATGATGTTCATATCGTTCCCCTCGCTGAAGTTGGGAACACATTCAATAAGTTGTTTCATAGCAATTTTGAATTTTACAGGAAGCAAAATTAGTAATTAATAACGACCGCCTGATGATTTATTTCACATTCAGCTCGATGATAACTTTCGGAGATTTCATTTCTTCTGGCATGTTGCGAAAATCCGTAATCTTAAAAGCCACAGAGCCCTCAGGCAGCTCTTTGGTGTCGAGATAGCTTTTTAGCAGATCCTGCCGTTTCTGTATGAGCTGGGCAAACTTTCCTTCTACCTTTTCGCTACCAACAAGTTGCATACAACGGCTAAGCAGGTTCCCCTGATCTTCACCTTCGATACCTATAAATAACAAGAAGGCAGGGTCGGCATCCGCCACTTTCGAGGCGGCAATTCTTATGGACTCAGGATCAGTGCCGGGCTGAAGAGTCTTTGAAACAAACAGTTGTTTGGCCTCCTGTACGGCTATCATAGATTTTTCTTTGTCGGGATCGGTGGTTTGAACGAACGTATAGCTTAATTCTGACTTTTTGGTAATGATGTCAGCAATTTTATCGAGTCTGTCGCGTTGATTGGCGGTAAGGCTATCCTGCAGGTATTCAAAAGGTATCTGCTTAATACTTTCGGGATTGGTGCCAAAGAGTCTGCCTATGGCCTCAAAAGGCTCGGAAATGGCTTTCAGCAAAAACTCCTCCAGGGTTTTCCAGATAATCTTGCGCAATTTGAAAGAGGGGTCGGAAGGTTTTCCGGTAACCGGCAGGTCAATTTTGATATTGCCTTCGCGGTCTTTGATAATATATAAAGCCAGCGCCACGGGCAGTTTATAGGCCGAGGTGTCTTTGGTTTTTTTGCCGAACTCCAGTTGTGCCAGTTTCAGGTTGTTCAGGTTGTCGAGCAGGTTAGGCGTCATTTTCAGGGTAACATCATAATTGAAAGTTCCTTTGGTGATTGGCCGTGCAAGAAAATATTCGGAATAGGGTGAAAAACTTACCAGGTCAAGTTTAGAGATAGTACCCTTAAAAACAATGTTCGACGTGGTGATCATGTCAATGTTGCCTGTTCCTTTGAAAGTCGCGGGGCCATTAAGGTTCATCGAAAAATCCACAGGAATGTCGCTTGCCTGGTCGCTAAACCCTGTCAGTGCGATGTTCAGGTTTTTGATATCAAAATTAAAAGGCCGGTTCAGTGTTAGGTCAGCGAAGTCGATGTTTCCTCCTCTGATGACGAGGCTGTCGATGGAATAGTGCGTTACAGTCGTATCTGCGGTGGTATCAGCGGAGGCTGTGGTGTCGTGGAGGATGGGAGCCAGTATACGCTGGATGTTGGTGCTGCCTCTTTCGAGCACCGCTACAATATTGGGCTCATCAAGCACCACCTTGTCGATACAGAAGTTTGATCTGCCGATATCCAGCGAATCCATACGGACATAAATATCTTTGAAAGAACAAAATGGCTTACTGTTCAGCTCAGTGATGGCAAGGTTTTTTATGCCTGCTTCACCGGTAACAATGATGTTGAGAATGTTATCGAGTTCGCCCTTCACTTTCAGGTCGGTATATAACTTGCCGCTGGTAATGTTGGCATCGAGAAAGGGCCTGGCATATCCTGCAAAGGGAGTAATATCTATGTTGTTTGTTTTCAGCGAGACAGCATATTTTCCGGCGGCCTGATTCAGTGAGCCATCCAGGGCTACTTCGCCAGCTTCGCCCAAAAGAAATTCCACCCCCAGGTCAGCCTGTTTGCTGTTCCAGGAAATCTCAGGAACTTTCACACCCAGGTTTTTCAACTCGGTTTTGGTATCCATAGTTTTGTCTTCATAGCAGATGTACCCGCCGCTGATGCTGAGGTTTTTTACCAGGTATTTCAGTGTATCGCTGCTTTCTTCTTCAGGGATGGTGTCCACAGCCGTGGTATCCCCCGGAGAAAGAAAATCGTTAAAATTAAAAACGCTGTCTGCATACATAATGGATACCCATGGTTTATCTAAACGTATTTCGGAAAAGGCAATTTCCTTATGGAGCAGGTTCCAGGGATCGAAATTCACAAATAACTCATGAAATTTGACGAAGGTGTCAGTCTTGTTCACCTCATACATGGTAAAATCCTCAACCTGCACAGTCCACTTGAAATAATTGATGTGCAGACCGGCTATGTCTACTTTGCGGCCGATAAGGTCTTCGCTTTTTTTGACCACATACCATTTTACGATGCTCGAGAGAAAAAACAACAATAAAAAAATCAACAGTGCGATGCTGCCAAGTACGATGTACCTCTTTTTAATTCTATATTTTCGTTTCATAGCGGAACAATTAATTATTTAAAGCAAAATCAACCGCTGCACAGGAATGGATATAAGTAGAATCAAAAACCGGGATATCCGTATGTTCCTGCTTAATGAGCAGGGGAATTTCGGTACAGCCGAGAATAACTCCCTGTGCGCCTTTTTTTTCAAGACTTTTCATGATGCTGATCATTCTTTCGCGTGATTCATCCCTGATGATTCCGTTAAACAATTCATTAAATATTGTGGCCTGAATAAAGTCGCGGTCTTCGGTTTCGGGTATAACAATTTCCACGCCATTTTGACGTACCCGATCTTTATAAAAATCCATTTCCATGGTTTGGCTGGTAGCCAACAAACCCACCTTGCAAAGCCCTTTCCGTTTGATTTCCTTAATGGTTTCATCCACGATGTGGATCAGCGGAATATTGACTCCGGCCATGATCAGGTGGGCGACCATGTGCATGGTATTGGCGCATATCAGCAGGCAATCGGCGCCGCCTTTTTCAATGGCCTGTGCGGCTTTGTTCATCAGGGCGCCAACCTCATCATATTTTTGGGAATTCACCAATACTTCCACCTCATGAAAGTTCACCGAATACATCACAATTTTGGCTGTGTTGCGGTTTCCTGCCTTTATCAGCATCTGCTGATTGATGATCCTGTAATAATCCAGAGTGGATTCCCAGGTAGTGCCGCCTAAAAGCCCTATAGTTTTCATTTTTGAACCTTTCCGTTAATGATCACTGTTTCCACCTTGTTGCTTCCGTATGCATAAGGCATATATGCCACAGAGGGTATCGGTTTGGTGATAAAGACATTGGCTTTTTTGCCGACGGCGATGCTTCCCAGTTCATTTGATACACCCATAGCATAGGCGCCATTGATGGTTACCGCGTTGATGGCTTCTTCGGGCAGCATTTTATATTTGACACAGCCCATAGATAGTATCAGTTGAATATTTCCGGAGGGAGAAGAGCCGGGGTTGAAATCGCTGGCTAAGGCGAGAGGCAGCCCGGCATTGATCATTTTTCGCGCAGGAGCATAAGGCATGCCCAGGAAAAAAGCCGCACCGGGAAGCAATGTGGGCATGGTTTCGGTATTCAGCAGGGCATTGATTTCTGCATCTCCCGTATATTCCAGATGGTCGACAGACAGCGCATTGTATTTTACACCCACCTGAATTCCTCCGGAAAAATCAAGTTCGTTGGCATGGATCTTTGGCCGTAAACCATATTTCATCCCAGCCATCAGCATGCGTTCTGTTTCTTCCACGGTAAAAAAGCCGCGATCGCAAAACACATCTATGTAATCGGCCAGTTCTTCCGTGGCCACCAATGGTATCATTTCGTTAATGATCAGATCAACGTATTCGCCTTGTTTTCCTTTATATTCAAGCGGAACAGCATGTGCGCCCAAAAAAGTGGCGCTGATGGTCAGTGGAGAAAGTTTTTTCAGTTTTTTTATTACCCGCAGCATTTTGAGTTCGTCAGCAGTGGTCAGTCCGTAACCGCTTTTTATCTCAACAGCGCCCGTGCCCAGCATTTTAATTTCTTCGAGACGCGGCAATGCCTGCCTGACTAATTCTTCCTCCGATGTGTTGTGAAGTTTCTTCGCAGAATTAAGAATGCCGCCTCCCCGCTTTGCGATATCTTCATAAGACAAGCCTTTAATTTTATCGATATACTCTATTTCGCGGCTGCCGGCGTATACCAGATGGGTGTGTGAATCGCAAAAACATGGAAAAACCATACGGCCTGAGGCATCAATGATCTTTTGTTCTTTATCGTCAGGTTCCTTTTCATTTTTCAAATCATTCATTGAACCGTATCCTGCAATTTTTCCATTATCGATGATCAGAAAGGCATCACGCACCGATCTCAGTTCCGACATTTTTTTACCCGAAACTTTTCTCAATAATTTACTGTTTCCGGATTCAACCTGAACCAATTCTTTTATATTTTCTATTAATAGCTTCATATTAATATTTAAGTTGAACAACAAATAAAATGCGACGAACCATGAAAAACATACAATAAGTTATAATTTGGTAGTTAAAAATATGTTAAAGACACAATTACAGATTAATACATTTCAACAGGTGCAAAATTATGATTATTTTTGTTAAAAAATAACAAAGCATGAAACGTACTCTTATAATTATTCTTGCAGTTCTTTTGGTTAGCGCCGTTCAGGCAAAAAAAGTAGATTTGCCGCTGGCAAAGAAAGTTGGCATTGCTTATTTCTACGAACATGCCGGCCAGTTTATAAGCCTGGATATAAAAAGCATAGAAACGACAGACATTTTCACTGAATCGGCAGGAAATACGCCTCTATACTACATCATCAATTTAAACCCCAGGGGGTTTGTCATCGTTTCGGCTGACGACAACGTAACTCCTGTTATTGGTTATTCTTATGAATCAAATCTCGACCCGGAAGATATGCCTGAAAATGTAAAATACTGGATGTCAGGTATCAAGACTGAAATTCTAATAACCATCAATAAAAAAACCCCGGCGGATGAAACCATCAGCAACCTTTGGAATTATTATGCAGAGAGTACCCCGGATAACCTGAGCATTAAAAAAAGTAAAGCCATTACCCCTTTGCTTTCGAGCATGTGGAACCAGGACAAATATTACAATCAGTTTTGCCCCGCTGATACCGCCGGGCCTGACGACAGAACGTATGCCGGCTGTGTTGCTACTGCAATGGCCCAGGTTATGTATTATTACCGTTACCCTGTGACAGGCCAAAGTTCCCATGACGGGATAAATTTTGGTGCGACAACCTACCAGTGGGACAATATGCTCGACGAACTCAGCAATTACAACGAAGCCGTTGCAACCCTGATCTACCATTGCGGAAAAGCTGTCAACATGGATTACGCGCCCGACGGATCGGGAGCTCTGACTTCTGACTGTCCCGATGCCCTGAATAATTATTTCAAATACGATGATGCTTGTACTTACACCTCTAAAACTGGTTATTCTACTTCAGCATGGGCTAGTCTGTTAAAAACTAACCTTGATGCTAAACATCCCATGATATATTCCGGTGCAGAAGATTATTTTTCGGGAGGGCATGCCTGGAATTGCGATGGTTACGATGCCAGCAACAATTTTCACATGAACTGGGGCTGGGGCGGTTATGCCAACGGATACTTTGCCATCAGCAACCTGGTGGTTGGAGACAACACTTTTACCAGCAAACAGGCAGTGGTCAGGAATATATACCCTCTGGCAACAAGTTACCCCTATAATTGCTCCGGAACAAAATCAATTACAGGAATTACCGGCACCATAGAAGACGGCAGCGGGCCAAACAACTACTCGGATAATAAAGATTGTTTATGGCTGATCGACCCTGCGGAAACAGTTTCAAAGATCCGCCTGGAATTCACTTCGTTCAGCACGCAGGCAAGCAGCGATGTCGTTACTGTTTATGATGGCAGCACGACTGCGGCCCCCGTGCTTGGAACATTTTCAGGAAGCGCCCTGCCTCCGGTAATCTCATCCACAGGCCCGGTAATGCTGGTACGTTTTCAGACAAACAGCAGCACGACAAATACCGGATGGAGAGCCACTTACCGAAGTTTCTTCCCCGTATATTGCAGCGGATTAAGCACCCTGACAGCATCCAGCGGAACAATTGCTGACGGCAGCGGCGCAGATAATTATACCTATAACCACTTTTGCAGATGGAGCATCGCACCTCCCAACGCGGCATCTATTACCATTAATTTTACAGCATTCAATTTAGCAGACAATGACTTTCTGAGGATAATTGATCAGAATTCCAGTACCATAATAAACGAATATACCGGAACGACAGTGCCTGAGATCAAAACCTACAATACCAGCAATGTTTTAGTCATGTTTAAATCCGATGTTTATCTGAATTCCCAGGGCTTCAGCCTTGACTACACATCATCAACTCAATTGGGGCTCGAAGAAAACAGCAACCTCAGCGGGATGAATATTTTCCCCAATCCGGCAAACAGTTTGCTGAATGTTCAATTCACCTTGGATGAACCGGAAAACCTGAGCGTTGAACTTTGCTCGATGACGGGCGTTATTGTTTATAAAGAAGAACAAAACAATTTTAACGGAAATTACCATACAACCATTAATACTTCCGGCCTGAGCCAGGGAGTCTATCTGCTGAGGATCAAAGGCGACACACAATCTTTATGCAAAAAAATCATTATTGAATAATATATGCGAAAAAAAATTACTGTACTGCTTCTATTAATTTTAGTTCAATGCAGCGCTTTTTCAAAAAAAGTAACCGAGCAGCAGGCGAGGCTGGCAGGTAAGAATTTTTACTTTGAACGCATAAATCTCATTTCCCCTGCAGAATACAAGGATATCGAAATAGAAAGTACCATATCAAAGAATTTTGAAAACCAAATTTTGTATTACGTCATTTCATTCAAAAACAAAGGATTTATCATTGTTTCCGGTGACGACATCTTTCAGCCAGTGCTTTGTTATGTCTTCAGCAGCAAATACGACGAGCTGAACAGGCCGCCTGCATTTGTCAAATGGATGCAGGATTACGAAAAACAAATCATTTATGGCCTGAAAAATAATATGGTGCCTTTATCTGCCACTACGGCTGAATGGGAACGTTTGCTATCATCCACACCCGAACAACTGAAACAGCATAAAGGAACCAAAACCGTCACCCCATTGCTAAAGACCACATGGAACCAGGGAAAGTATTATAATAATTTTTGTCCCACTTTACCAGGAGGGGCCGACGGGCATGCATGGGCAGGTTGTGTGCCGACGGCCATGGGACAGATCATGAATTATTACAGGTATCCCTCTACAGGAACAGGCTCCTATGTTTACAACGATACGGTGGCTCCCCATACTTATGATTCTTTATTTGCTGATTTTGGAAATACGGTCTATCAGTGGGACCTGATGCCGTTAAAGGTTACTGAGCGACAGAATGATTCTGCTGTAGCAAAACTGCTTTATCACCTTGGAGTTTCTGTTAATCTGAATTACGATTCCCTCGGTTCAGGAATGTACAACCACAAAGCAGCCTATGCCTTACGCACCTATTTCCACTATTCTCCTGATTGTGAATATGTTTTCAGGGACACGGCAACTCATACCGACTGGAAACAAATGATATTAGATCATCTTGATGCAAAGAAGCCATTGTATTATGCCGGATGGGCAGATACGATCAATGTTTCAGGACATGCTTTCGTTTGTGATGGTTATCAGGACACCAGTTACTTTCATTTCAACTGGGGCTGGAATGGGTCAGGCGATGGATATTTTCTGCTCGACCACCTGACACCGGGGGGTAATGATTTTACGCTGGACCATGAACTCATCATTAACTTTTATCCCGATACCACATCGGCCTATCCTACCCCTTGTGCAGGCATTACTACCCTTACACAAACCAAAGGGACTTTCACCGACGGAAGCGGGCCCCTGCATCAATACGGGAATAATTCCGATTGTATATGGGTGATCCAGCCTACAGATTCCATCACTAACATTATATTAAACTTTTTAGAATTTAACACCGAGCAGGATTCCGATAATGTGATCGTTTATAACGGCATCAACACGTCTGCGCCTGTTATCGGAACATTTTCCGGAACATCATTGCCATCCCAGATTACATCCACAGGCAAGGCGCTGTGCGTGCGTTTCAGTTCAAACGACAGCATCTCTTCTGATGGTTTTTTAGCATCATACACATCAACGCAGGCGATTTATTGCTCAGGGATTAAGTATCTTACTGCCGGCTCGGGAACATTCAGTGACGGCAGCGGAACCTATAATTACCACCCCAATCAGTTTTGCCGCTGGCAAATCATGCCTACAGGAGCCACGGCTGTGAGGCTGCACTTCAATTCATTTGACATCGCCGCCGGAGATTTTGTCCGGATTTATGATTCTGCCAATACCGTTATCGCCGAACTGACCGGAGACGTTATTCCTGATGATGTTATATCCAATTCCGGCCAGATGGTGGTGCTGTTCAAATCATATGACGCTGACCCAGCACAGGGCTTTTCGGCTTCATACTATAACTCCAGCAGCATCGATGAAATAACACCTCCTGAAATTACATTATCCCCGAATCCGGCAAAAGATCATCTGAACATTAACATTCAGAATGCTCAACAACTAAAATATAAAACCGATATATACTCCATAGAAGGTAAACATATCTGTGAAAAAAGTTTTGAATTGTCGCCCGGCCAATACAGTTTTGATCTGGATGTATCTTTTCTTCCTTCGGGATTTTACTTTATCAGATTATCTGCAGACAGCGAAACCATCGTTAAAAAAATTATTATTGAATAAACACTTTTTATGAAAAATTTCATCAAAAGCTTATCAGTCCTCATCGTTTCAATTCTCCTGATATCCGGGGCATTTGCTGAAAAAACCGATGTAAAAACAGCACAGGCTCTCGCCACAAATTTTTATTATGAAAAGGGCCTGCTTTCGGGTCATGACCTGAAACAACCTGCCGAACTGTCGCTGACTTACACACAACTCAACAATAACGAAGAGATCTATTATGTATTCTCATCCGATAACGGCTATATTATTGTTGCCGCTGATGATGCTGTATACCCGGTCCTGGCTTATTCTTATGAAAAAAAATATTCCACAAAAAATATTTCTCCCGAATTCAGCTCCTGGATGAGTACTTACGAAGATCAGATAGTCCATATCCGCAAAAACAACATCAAGGCCGGCCCTAATATTTCAGAGGCATGGAAAACCTATACCACTGATTTTGATCCGACAGCCTGCCTGAAAAGTAGTACAAAATCGGTAGCCCCCTTACTGACGTCAACCTGGAATCAGGGTACGTATTACAATTATTTATGCCCGGAGGACACTGCGGGCACTGACGGCCACGTATATACCGGGTGCGTGGCTACTGCCATGGCTCAGGTCATGTATTATTACCGTTATCCTGCGGTTGGTAACGGAACGCATAGTTATTATTCAAGCTATGGCAACCTGTCGGCTGATTTTGGAGCGACCATCTACAACTGGTACGAGATGCAGAATGACACCTGGGGAAAATATAATTACAGCATGGCCTTGTTACAGCTTCATTGCGGCATCGCCATTGATATGGATTACAGCCCGGATGGCTCAGGCGCTTATATGTGGGATGATGTCGAAGCCATGAAAGCCCATTTTGGCTATTCAAGTTCTACTGAACTGATTTATAAAGACGATCATCCGACGGACTGGGAAAATCTGCTAAGAATCGAACTGGACAATAAAAGGCCCATTCAATATGCCGGATACGGGGAGGGCGGGCATGCTTTTGTCTGCGACGGATATCAGGGCACGGATTTCTTTCACTTCAACTGGGGATGGGGCGGCGCTTACGACGGATATTTTTATGTGGATAACCTCAATCCCGGATATACTTTTAACTATGGCCAGCAGGCGATCATAAACTCATACCCTGCTAAAGCCTTCCCTGTGAATTGTGCCGGGCTGACAACAATTACAAGTACCTATGGAACTATTGAAGACGGAAGCAGCCCCAAATACAACTACCAGGACAATAAAGATTGTATGTGGCTGATAGCTCCAACGGAGCCTATTGATAATATCCGGATTTCCTTTGACAGGTTAAATACCGAAAATAGTAATGATTATGTGACAATCTATGACGGCGAGACGACCAACGCTCCCGTTTTAGGTGTATTTTCAGGAAATACAATACCTGCTGACATTGTCTCCACAGGAAATAAAGTCCTTGTCCGTTTCACTACCAATGGCTCAAACGTGGCCGACGGATGGCTGATTACCTTCAACGGCAAACTCACGAAATTCTGTAGCGGGGTGGCTGAGTTAACTGCTCCTTCCGGAATAATCTCTGATGGAAGCGACACCTATAATTATAATAACAACACCCTCTGCCGTTGGCTTATAAGCCCTCCCAATGCTGGAACCATCACCATAACATTCAACAATATTGACTTGGCAGCGGATAATGATTTCATAAAAATCTATGATAATATTAGTGGCACGAAAATCATGACATTATATTCGGGAGATATGCCTCAGACCTTCACAGCCTACACCGGAAAAGTTTTGTTGTTATTTTTTACCAACGCTGTAGGCAATGCCTCCGGATGGGAACTTTCTTATACTTCCGCTCCACTTGCTGTTGAAGAAAATAATACTGCATTTGTGAGTATTTCGCCAAATCCGGCCTCTGACAAGGTAAACATTCTGGCATCAGTTGCTGAATCTGCATCTTTGAATCTTGCGATTTACAATAACTTAGGAAGTACCGTATTTTCAAAACAGGCATCAGCAGAAAATGGCCTGATTGACGAGACCATTGATATCAGCCATTTATCAAAAGGGCTATATTTCCTAAAACTGTCCTCCGAAAAATTTAACAGCACTCAGAAACTCATTATCCGCTGATACGTGCTGTTTTGTTAATAATCGTGTTGATTTCTCCATATCAACAGGAGTAAGCTATACAACAAAATTCATACTTTTGTATTATGAGCAATATATTCGGAGAATTATTCAGGCTGAGTATTTTTGGCGATTCGCATGGCAAAAGCATGGGTGGTGTTATTGACGGCTGTATCCCCAACCTTGTCATCGACGAAAAAAAAATAATTTATGACCTGAAACGGCGAAAAAGCGGAACGGATCTTTTTTCGTCATCACGCCGGGAGCCTGACAAATTTGAATTTTTATCGGGCATCAGAAATGGCATAACGACAGGCGGGCCAATAGGATTCATCATTCCAAACAGTGATATTAAATCCGTTGATTACGAAAACCTCGATCATCTTTTCAGGCCTTCACACGCTGATTTCACTTATTTTGCAAAATACGGAACCACAGAAAGCGCCGGAAAACTTCACGCTTCAGGCCGTATCTTTGCCCCGGTTATACTGGCAGGGGCGATAGCAAAGCAGATGCTGGCCCAATCAGGCATATCTGTTTTTGCTTTTGTTAAACAGATCGGAACGGTATCTACAGAAAAATCTTATACTGAAATTGACCCGGATACAATAGAACAAAGCCGTGTGCGTTGTCCTGATAAGCAAGCTGCCAAAGAAATGATCGCTCTTCTCGATAAATTAAAAAAAGACGGCGACAGTACCGGGGGTATTGTCAGTTGTGTCATCAAAGGCTGCCCTCCGGGCTTAGGTGACCCTGTATTCGGGAAATTACAGGCAAAACTTGCTCAGGCCATGTTTTCGATAAATGCCGTCAAGGGATTTGAATACGGGAGCGGATTTACTGCTGCGGCCATGACAGGAAGCGAACATAACGACCTTTTTATCATCCGGCAAAAACGTTTAAGAACTGCGACAAATAATTCAGGAGGCATTCAGGGCGGGATAAGCAACGGTGAAGACATTTATTTTAATGTGGCCTTCAAACCCGTTCCGGGCATCAGCCGTAAACAAAAAACCGTCGACCGCAACGCCAATACCGTTGAGTTTTCTACCGGCGGAAGACACGATATTTGTTTCGTGCCGCGGGCAGTTCCGGTAGTTGAAGCCATGTCGGCGCTTGTTGTCGCCGACAGTTTTTTAAAGAAACAAATATATGCTGAAAAACTATAAAAAAGCGCTCATCCTTTTCGCTCTGCTGACCTCAGTGATATTTGCCTATGCCCAGGAGGATACCTTATGCGTTGAATTAGTCAATAAAAAAGCAAAAAAGATATACAATGAGGCATTTGAAAATTTCAAGAGCCGCCGTTTTGTTGATGCCGTGGCCCAGTTCAAAGAAGTACTTGAATACGAGCCTCAATGCGGACAGTGTTACTTTTTCCTCGGAATGATCAATTTTAAAAGAGTAGACTACAACCTCAAAGCAGCACAGACGTACTTTGAAAAATCTGTTGAGCTCTGCCCGGATTTTGATATTTATGTTTATTATTATCTGGGCCAGATATATTACGGTGCTGAGAAATGGGAGCAGGCCGAACAAGTTCTAAAAATCTTTCTCAAAGATCCCGAAAAGATCGAGAACGATGCCGAGCAGAATGATGCCAATGCCATGTATAAATGGGCGGCATTCTATAATAAAGCATACAAAAATCCCGTACCTTTCAATCCCAGATATATCAAGGGCGTTTCTTCTGCATCCGACGAATACATCCCGTCGATCTCTCCGGATGGCGGATATATGTTCTATGCCCGTGTGGTGGAACTTCCGCCGAATAAAAGCGACCTGATACCCAAACCCGTTTTTAAAGAAAAATTTTATTTCAGCGAAAAGAAAAACGGGGAATTCGACAACGGGAAAGAAATGCCATACCCTTTCAATATGAACGCTAATGAAGGCGGAGCTTCCGTCACTATCGACAATAACGAGCTTTATTATACCGTCTGCAAGGACAAAGGCTCCTATCTCAACTGCGACATCTATTATTCAAAAAAAGATGAAACCGGCTTGTGGAGCGATATTGAACCACTTGAAAACGTCAACAATCCCGACACCTGGGAGAGTATGCCCAGCATATCATCGGATGGAAAAATACTTTATTTTATCAGCGACAGGCCCGGAGGTGTTGGGGGTTATGATATTTACCAGGCAAAAAAAGATGATAAGGGCATCTGGGGCAACCCGTTAAACTTAGGATCACAAATCAACTCAAAAGGAAATGAAAAAACACCTTTCCTGCATACCGACAGCCAAACACTGTACTTTTCGTCTGATTCGCCCGATCTGCCGGGCATGGGAAGCTACGACATCTATTACTCGCGCGTGCAGGCCGACGGCAGTTGGAAAAAGCCGACAAATCTCGGCTACCCTATCAACTCTGACGCTGATGACGCGGGATTTTTCGTGAGCCTTGACGGCAAGACGGCTTACTTTTCATCCAACAAACTGAAAGGCATCGGCGGATGGGACGTTTATGAATTTGAACTGTACAAAGATGCACGCCCCGAAGAAATGAAGCTTGTCAAGGGCGATGTGAAAGATGAAAGCACAGAAAAGCCTGTGAATGCAAGAATAGAGATAAAAAATGTGGAAACCAAAAAGATCACTAAGATACCTGTAGATTCATTATCAGGAAAATACGTGATCGCTATCAATACAAAAAACAATTTTGTGCTGACCGTCAAAAAAGATGACTATGCCTATGAATCGAGGCTGATCCCTGCTGCAGACACCGTTCGCTCCGAACCGCTACAAGAAGTGAATTTCGAAATAAAGCCCATCGAAGTAGGCAAATCCTACACGCTGAATGATATATATTTTGCATCCAACTCTTTCGAGCTTAATCCCGAGTCAGAGACAATACTTGATGGGTTTATTGAATTTCTGACTGAAAACCCGCACATCAAAACCGCTATACACGGGCATACAGACAATATAGGCAAGGATGAAGACAATATGCTGCTTTCGGAAAACCGCTCCCAATCAGTTTATAATTATCTGACTGCACACGGCATTGCTTCATCACGCTTATCCTATAAAGGTTTTGGAGAGACAAAGCCTGTTGCAAGCAACGATACCGAAGCAGGAAGGGCAAAAAACCGAAGAACAGAGTTCGTGATACTTGAAAAATGATCAAAAATTCAGTATCTTTACTGTTGGATTAGTCACATTATTAACACCTACGGCTATGAGAAAACTCATCCTCGTTTTCGGAATTTGTTTTTTAACGGCATTGCTGACTTTTGCTCAACAAGGGCTCAATTTCCATGTAAATTATAATCAGGATGCTCATTATCCCAAAAGCGACACAGTTCTAATGATGTATTTCTTAAAAAACATACAATACAGCGATGATGCCGTGAAAAACAACGTCACAGGCACGGCAACATTCAGTTTCATTGTGTTGCCCGACAGCAGTGCTACGGAAATTGTTCCTCTGAGCAACATCGGTTACGGCCTCGAAGAACAGGTGGCCGGGCTGATCCAAAAGCTGCATTTTGCCCCGGCTGTTATCAACGGGTCACCATATCGCTCGACCATGATCATGAATGTAAGGATAAATGCTGCCGATAACAAATCGGGACTGA
>CAZMPB010000025.1:0-11397 GCA_964567775.1 uncultured Bacteroidales bacterium | reverse complement strand
ATCGAAAAATTAAAAAATTACTGAATCAGGACCTTATCATGTGTTTCTACTTGATGAAAGTCCCCTTATCATACTCTTCAAAAGCAGTTTCCAGTTCTTCCTGTGTATTCATCACGATAGGCCCGCCCCAGGCCACAGGCTCACCAAGCGGCTTTCCCATGAGAAATAAAAACCGCAGATTGCTTTCGCGGGTATGTGCAATAAAATTTTCACCTTCAGAAAATAAAAGAATATCCTGATTGCCCGCATAATTCTTTTCGATGATTTTTACATCTTCATCCCTTTCGCAGAAATACCCGGCGCCTTCAATAACATAGCAAAACATATTGTTTTCTGCCGGTGTTGGCAGGTTAAACTCAGTATCGAGAGGAACTGAAATATCCAGAAAAACCGGATTGGTTATAATATCTTTCACCGGGCCTGATACTCCTTCATAATCGCCGCAAATGATACGGATACTGCAATTGCCTTCAGACACAACTTGCGGAATTTCGTTGCTTTTCACCTCCTGATACCGTGGTTTCATCATTTTGTGTGATGCCGGTAGATTTGCCCAAAGCTGAAAACCCTGCAAAACGCCATCTCCCTTGACCTGCGGCATTTCCTGATGGACGATGCCGCTGCCAGCCGTCATCCATTGCACATCACCCGCAGCGATCACACCTTTGTTACCCATACTGTCCTGATGCTCTATTTCACCTTTCAGAATGTATGTGATGGTTTCGATGCCCCGATGTGGATGCCATGGAAATCCTTTTATATAATCTGCAGGATCATCATTCCGAAAATCGTCGAGCATCAGGAAGGGATCAAACTGGGGGATATTATGATATCCGAAAGCCCTGCGAAGCCTTACTCCCGCTCCTTCCATCACGGGCTGGCTTTTTCTGATAAATTTAATTTTTCTTGTTTCCATTTTATTTTGTTTATTTTGTTTAAATAATATATGTTTCAAGAATCTTACATGTATCCTCCGGAATGATCTCAAACTCCTTTATCATTGCGGGAACTAGCAGCGACTCCCCCTTGCTTACCTTTTCGCTGCCACTTGCATAAGCCAGTGTAAATGCGCCGTCGATACACATATAGGCAACAAAAGAATCTATGTCATTAAAATCCTGTTCCAGTTTCCGGTCAAGGTCCAGTAGATTCACGGTAAAATATTCCGATTTCTGAATAGATACGGGACGGTTTTTGGCAATAACAGGATGAGTCTTAAATTGTTCCTTTTCATCAAAATTGATCGCATCAAGCGCCAGTTCTGTATGAAGTTCGCGTGTCATGCCCGCCTGGTCGAAGCGGTCCCAGTCGTAAATCCGGTAAGTAATATCAGAGGATTGCTGTATTTCAGCCAGCAAGATTCCAGGACCAATGGCATGAACATGCCCTGAAGGCACATAAAACACATCGCCCGGCCGCACTTTTTCATAGTTCAGTATCTCTTTAAGTGTATTATCCTTAAGGTGTTGAAGGTAATCGTCCTTACTTATTTTACTTTTAAACCCGCTGATCAGTTCTGCACCCTCATCAGCAGCCAGAACATACCACATCTCGGTCTTACCGAAACATTGGTGGCGCTGCACAGCAAGCTCATCGCCGGGATGAACCTGAACCGAAAGGTAATCTTCTGAATTGATGAACTTGAAAAGCAGCGGAAATTCATCGTTGTACATTTCATAAACCGCATCACCGACCAGGTCGCCCAGATAGACTTCAACAAGTTCGTTCAGGGCGTTGTCTTTGAGAAAGCCGTTGCTTACCTCACTTGATGTATCTTCAATGCCTGATAATGCCCATAGTTCGGCGCAATTAGGTAATGGTGAATAATCCTGATTCAGAATCTCATTTATTTTTTTTCCGCCCCATATCTTTTCCTTAAAGATCGGCTTGAATTTCAGTGGATATAATTCGTTCATAAGGTCAGATTATGAAACAAAGATAGTAAAAAGGACGGGGATTGTATTTCAAGTCATTTACTTTTTGGAGTTATTATCTCTATTATTAACTATACCTCCAAGTTTAGGAATAATTTTTTTAGCCCAGCCGGCTGTCCTTAGATGGCGGATTCCCCAAACCCTGCATGACCGCATTCCGCAATTTATTCAGGTTTGTTGTTAAGCATTTTTAAACAAAAATCTTTGATATGCATCCGAATAATGCCTTTGTATGTTGAAGTTTCGGCTATTTCATCCATGGTGAGCACGTACTTGGGGAAATTATCAGCTATTTCAAGCAGGTTATCAAATTCGCGGTTAATAGTTTCTTGATTTGTCAGCATATAAGCTACCTGCACATAGATTTTATCACCGGCTTTCTGTGCGATAAAATCAATCTCCTTTTTTCCCTGCACACCCACGCTTACTGAGTAACCAGCCATTTTCAGATGCAGGTAAACGATGTTTTCAAGTATTTTAGAAATATCTGTAGCTTTATAGCCAACAATAGTATTTCGGATACCAACATCTTCAAAGAAGTACTTCTCTCCGATTTCAAATATTTTCTTCCCTTCAATTCCTGTGCGCTTAACTTTAAATATTAAAAATGAGGATTCAAGGTAGCCAAGATAATCAATTACTACCTGTGGTGAAATATTAATTTTCTGAGATTTAAGGTATTCACTTATTTTTTTTGAAGAAACTATGCTGCCAAGGTTATCAGATAAAAATTCAACTAAGTTTTCTAAAAACTTTACGTTTCGGATATTAAAACGAGCTACTACATCTTTTAGAAGTATCGTGTTGTAAATGCTTGTTAAGTATTCATAGGCAACCTGAATCTCTTTGCTCAGGTTAATCAGGTATGGAAGGCCCCCAAACTTCATATAGTCCTGAAATGATTCAACCGAATCAGAAATTTTATTAAACACTAAAAATTCAGCATAGCTTAACCCAAAGACTTTTATTTCGATATACCTGCCGCTTAATAAGGTGGCAAGCTCACCCGATAGCAGGTTTGCATTACTCCCCGTGCAATAGATATCGAAGTTTTTTCTCGTTGCTAAATCTCTTAGCGTAAGTTCAAAAGATTCAATATCCTGAATTTCATCAATAAACAGGGCTACTTTTCCATTCTCTTTGACGTTTTCCTTAAGATAGTCAAACAGGTCGTCCGAATTTTTAATTGCTGAAAACTCATTTTGTTCTTTGTTGATATATATTATTTGCGTATTTGGTTCCTGAGTATTAATAAGGTCTCTCAACTGCATGAGAAGATAACTTTTCCCCACTCTTCTTTGACCAACCAATACCTTTATCAGCGATTTACCGATAAATGGTTTTATCTTTTCGATATACAAAGGTCTGTTTATATAATCAACCATATTTCAATTATGATTTAAATTTTTTGCAAATATAATAAAAGTTTCAAATATAATTGAAGTAAATGAATTTTTTTTGATTTCTTCAATTATAAAACATCCTTTTTTCAACATTACGCATTAAGAATTTTCTTCTACCCACTATGGGATAACATACTGATAATCTGTCTGTTTTCTACTGGTGATCATTTCGCCTTATAGTAATACTCTTTAAAGGTTGGGGTTTCACCTGCCATCTTTAGAAATATATCAAGAGGAACAACTTCTATATTTCCGCTCAGCTTGTTACATATCGATTTCACCCTTGCAATATCACTGGATTCCCGGACATGAACCAGCAAGAAGTAAGGACGCTCTGCGTTGATAGATGCAAGTTCTTCCAGGTCAGCGACAACCTCTTCTTCAGGTTTTTCCGCGGCCAGATAGTAATCGTAAGAAATTAAGGGCCTCTTGTCACGGACCGTAAAGGTATTTGCTGCACGGTAGCCGTTGATAAAACCGATGGCATCCGGCATCGAACGGAAATATTCATCAACCAGTTCTTTCGGCAGGTTGTTGTCAGAGGTCTCCGTGCCGCCTTCCGAATAATCCATGATCTGGAAAACATTCAGATCGAGATTTTTCATCAGTTTCGTGGCTCTTTTGAGTTCTTCAGGCAGCCATTTTTGGGGAAACACTCTTGGATACATATAAGCCGCACCTGAAAGGCCACCGATAAAATAGTCGTTAGGAGTTGCCTGTTTATAATAGTATTCGAGTAAGACGGGGGATTTGTCGAATAACTGCATCGTGACTTCCCAGGCATAGGGGATCGATCCTCTTCCCGGCTTGAACCAGGCGCCAATCCCGATTCCGTCGGATTGAATTAATGCAAGATATATCTTTTTCTCTGGAATATATTCCTTGCCCGGCACGATATTATGATTGTTCCGAAACGTGAACCCGGGGGATACAGGAATATGGATCAAAAAGCTGGTATTGGGCTGGGAATTAAGCCCGTCGGAATTCAGGGCATAAGAGGATAACAGGGTTGTCATTTGCTCTTCCAGGTCTTTTTTGTATGAATGCCATCCCCAGACCTGACCCAAAGGTTTCATTTCAGCAAAAAGGTTTTTTGTTAAGCCACACTCCAGCGTGTCGGTGGGGCGTACCGATAAATCAGTAAAAAAACCTTTCTTCATCATCCCATAATCTGCACAGGCAGGCATAAGCACTGTGCCGTGCACGCCGCCAAGCCAGACAATGACCTCCCGGGAACACCGGCTCCAGTAGTGATCCTTTGCCCATGAATAGATCTCGTAATCGTTTTTTCCCTCAAACTTCCCCCTGTAATCCGCGATCTCTTTTAATTTCGCCTGTTTTACCATGGGCAGCATGTCTTCGGTGATGACAATGCCTTTCTCCAGGCCTGCCAGCGTGTAAGCTACAATTAATGAAGTGCGGACCTTTTTATCCCAGATGATATATCCTTTGATCTGCTTTTTAAATATCCTCAGCCCCTCTTCTAATTTTGTCAGTTTGGTAAAGGAAAAATTCTTATCGGTTTCCAGGTACACGGCCAGATCTTCCGTATAATTAAAGGGATAATCCGGTCCAAAAGTAAAATACAATTGCGGTTTTTTTTCGTTTACCAAACCCTGTATTGATATCCAGCAGGCTTGTTCAGGCAGAGCGGAATGAATATCCCAGTCCTCTGCCATTTTGAAAAGATAAGCCTTATTTTTTGTGTTGTTATTGGTGTTACTGTTATTATTCGTGTTGTTGTCGGTTTTATTATTCGTGTTGTTATTGATGATGTTTTTGTTCTTGTTGGTTTTTCTGTTGTCGTCATAGCGTTCAAAAACAAATTTAATTTCCTGATCCTTCGGCCTGGTGGGCCGGATGATCGTACATATCAGCAGGTCTTTATCCGCCGATAACTGATAATGATAGCTCATCTTCCCCTGCTTTTTTCCCTGAGAAGCAAAATAATCATATTTTTCGACGACTTTAAGAGATTGATCTCCCTCCCATTTTGCAATGACTTCCTTTTGGGAGCCGACAGGCAGTCTAATTCCCATATGGATATTTGTGGAAAAAGTACCATCTTTTATTTCGCAATGATTGATATTTCCATCGGTAGTAAAAGTAAGCTTCTCCTCATATTTTTTCTTAGGCCCCATCCTGGTGATGATCACCGTTTCATTTATATTTACTGCAATCTCCAGCGTCAATTCCTGGTAATAATCCAGGAATGAGCTTTTATCTTTGACCATTTTCCACTTGCCAGTCATATCGGTATTCTGAGAAAAAGTTATCGCGGTAAAAGATAAGCATAGGGCGATTGTTGTACACAGATATTTCATCGAATTTTCCAAATTTTAATTGTAATAAATAAAGTTACCAAAATAGTGTTGATTTTGCAGGAAATCCTTACGTCATATATTTTCTCCTAAACATTACACCGAGCCCTCCCACATTACAACGCTGCGTTCAGCCAGACCTAAAAAACATATAGCTATTTGGTTGTAAAAAATCAAAACCGGCTCTGCTTGACATTTAATTTTTATTTATCAAAAATAATACTTTAATAACTGCCTCAAATTAATAATTAGTATTTTTACGCCAAATTTCAGACGAATTAAGTAAACACTTATCATTATGGAAAAAAATACCGGTAACACCAAGCTTTTTGAAGAATTTTTGCCTGTTTCCACCGAACTTTGGGAAGAAAAGATCAAGGCCGACCTGAAAGGCGCCGACTACGAAAAGAAACTTATCTGGAAAACCTACGAAGGAATTAAAGTCAAGCCATACTACCGCGCTGAAAATATTAAGCAGCTTGACTACCAGGAAGCCCTCCCAGGCGAATATCCTTTTGTACGCGGATACAACGACACTACGAACGTTTGGCGAATCCGCGAAGAGATCATAGTAAAAGATGTCGTCAAAGCCAACGCCGAAGCATTGAATGCAATTTCCAGAGGCGCTACAGCAATCACTTTTAAAGTAAAAGAGCTCGCTTACAGGGAAGAATTAGCACAATTGTTACATGGAATTAATATGGAAGAAATTGCGGTACATTTCTTTTCATCACACTCCTATTCCATACTGGCTGACCTGTTGATAGAATATATTAAAAAGGCAGGTTTTGATCCCAAAAAGGCTAAAGGTTCACTGAACTTCGATTCCATTTCGTATTATCTGCTGCACGGCGAATATTACAACAGCAAGGAAGATAATTTTAATGAAGCTGCCGCCCTGATCAACTACATGAAGGCAAACCTTCCGTTGTACAGGGTGCTGAATATAAACGGCCAGCTTTTTCATAATGCCGGTGCCACCGCTGTGCAGGAACTGGCCTATGTGCTTGCGGCTGCCAATGAATACCTGGCACAGATGAGCGACCGGGGATTGGACATTGACGATGTTTGCAGGGATATACAACTCACCTTCGGGGTGGGCTCCAATTATTTTATGGAAATAGCCAAATTACGCGCTGCACGCATGTTATGGGCCCGCATGGCCGAACAGTACAATCCCAAAAATCCCGCTTCGCTGAAAGTGGCTGTTCACGCCACCAGCGGCATGTGGAACAAAACTGTGTACGATCCCTATGTAAACTTGCTTCGCCTCACCACCGAATGCATGTCGGCGGCCATTGGCGGCGCTAATGCAATCACTATCCTGCCCTTCAGCAACACATTCAAAGAGCAGGATGAATTCAGCTTACGCTTTGCCCGCAACATCCAGATCATTTTAAAAGAAGAAGCTTATCTCGACAAGGTCGTTGACCCGGCAGCAGGTTCGTATTATATCGAATCTCTTACGGACGAGATCGCGCAAATTGCCTGGAAAAAATTTCAGGAAATTGAAGAAGCCGGCGGCATGTTGGCCGTCATGGAAAACGGCAGCATAAAAAGCGACATTGAAAAAGTAGCCTTGCAACGCAGCATGGATATTGCCACACGCAAAACCCCCATACTCGGCACCAATATCTTCCCCAACCTGAAAGAAACCATGCTTGATGAATATCAGTTTGTGAAAGACACTAAGGACACCCCTTACCTGAAAAGGTTCCGCGGGGCTGAGATTTTTGAAAACCTCCGCTTGGCCACCGAAAAATTTATTAAAAACGGCGGCAGCCGCCCGAAAGTATTCCTGGCAACCTATGGCAATCTTGCCATGCGTAAGGCAAGGGCCACGTTTGCCACAAATTTCTTCGGATGCTCCGGCTATGAGGTAGGCGATGAATTTGTTGTGAAAGACATCAGCAACGCTGTTGATGAAATAATAAATTCCCGGGCAAACATTGTCGTGATATGCAGTTCTGATGAAGAGTATGCACCACAGGCTGGAGAACTGGCAAAGGCGATCAAACAAAAAAATGCCGCGGTTACTTTGATCGTTGCAGGTTTCCCCAAAGAACTGATTGAGCATCTCAAGGCTGACGGTGTTGACGACTTTATCCACATGCGTCTTGACGCCGTGGAAACACTCCGCAAATACAATCAACTACTTGGAATAAATTAAAATTACCGGATCGAAATAAGCTATCAGACCATAGCAAACTCAAAATTCAACATCATGAGACCAGATTTTAAAAATATTGATTACAAGCCGGCTGTTAAAGCCAAAAAAGATGAAAAAATTTCGGCAGCCTCTCAGGAAAATATGCTCACCCCCGAGCTAATCCCTCTGAAACCTTTTTACTCCCAAGCTGATCAGGCCGGCATGGAACATCTGAATTACGCTGCCGGCCTCCCTCCTTTTCTCAGGGGGCCTTATTCAACGATGTTTGTGATGCAGCCATGGACCATCCGGCAGTATGCAGGTTTTTCCACCGCGGAAGAATCTAATGCTTTTTACCGCCGCAATCTTGCTGCAGGGCAAAAAGGCTTGTCGGTGGCATTTGACCTTGCCACGCACCGCGGCTACGACTCAGACCACGAACGTGTGGTCGGAGATGTGGGCAAAGCCGGTGTTGCCATTGACTCCATTCTCGACATGAAGATACTCTTCGACAATATCCCCCTGGATAAAATGTCAGTCTCGATGACCATGAACGGCGCTGTGCTTCCCGTATTGGCATTCTACATTGTGGCTGCTGAGGAACAAGGTGTTTCGATGGAACAACTCACCGGCACGATACAGAACGATATCCTGAAAGAATTCATGGTTCGTAACACTTATATCTACCCTCCTTTGCCATCTATGAAGATCATTGCCGACATCTTTGAATTCACTTCGAAGAACATGCCGAAATTCAATTCTATCAGCATCAGCGGGTACCACATGCAGGAAGCCGGCGCTACTGCCGACATTGAGCTGGCTTATACCCTGGCCGACGGCCTGGAATACCTTAGAGCAGGAGTCAACGCAGGCATGGATATCGACTCTTTTGCACCACGCTTATCATTTTTCTGGGGCATCGGCATGAATCATTTTATGGAGATAGCCAAACTGCGCGCGGCACGTATGTTGTGGGCAAAAATTGTCAACACCTTCCATCCGAAAAATCCGAAATCTCTCGCCTTACGCACCCATAGCCAGACCTCAGGATGGAGTCTTACCGAGCAGGATCCTTTCAACAATGTGGCACGAACCTGTGTGGAAGCCCTGTGCGCTGCCTTAGGCCATACACAATCCCTGCATACCAACGCACTCGATGAAGCCATCGCACTGCCCACGGACTTTTCAGCACGCATAGCACGTAACACACAGATATACTTACAGGAAGAAACCAATATCTGCAAAGTAGTTGACCCCTGGGGCGGTTCTTATTATGTAGAATACCTCACCCATGAATTGGCTCATAAAGCATGGGCGCACATTCAGGAAGTCGAGAGCCTTGGCGGGATGGCAAAAGCCATAGAGACCGGTCTGCCCAAGATGCGTATCGAAGAAGCTGCTGCCCGCAAACAGGCACGCATCGACTCGGGTAAGGATGTAATCGTCGGCGTCAATAAGTACCGCCTTGAAAAAGAAGCGCCTATCGAAACGCTGGAGATTGACAATACCGCCGTCCGCGAAGCACAGTTGAAACGGCTCGCACAACTCAGGACCGGCCGCAATAACGAAGAAGTACAAAAAGCATTAGATAAAATAACCCAGGCATGTGAAACCGGAAATGGCAATCTTTTGGAACTGGCTGTGGATGCAGCCCGCAAAAGAGCCTCTCTGGGCGAGATATCGGCCGCATGCGAAAAAATATTCGGGAGGTATAAAGCTGTGATAAGATCAATTTCAGGAGTATATTCATCTGAGTCAAGGGATGATGAAAGCTATAAAAAAGCCTGTGAACTGGCCGACCAGTTTGCCGCCCTCGAAGGCAGGCGTCCGAGGATTATGATCGTAAAGATGGGACAGGACGGACACGACCGCGGAGCCAAAGTGGTGGCAACCGGCTATGCCGATATCGGATTCGACGTGGACATCGGCCCATTATTCCAGACACCGGCTGAAGCCGCCAAACAAGCTGTCGAAAACGATGTACACCTCCTCGGGGTTTCGAGCCTTGCCGCCGGGCATAAAACGCTGGTGCCGCAGGTTATTGAAGAATTAAAGAAACTCGGGCGTGAAGATATCATGGTGATCGTTGGTGGCGTAATTCCCCCGCAGGACTATGATTTTCTGTATAATGCCGGTGCGATAGCCATTTTCGGCCCGGGAACGAAAATTCCGGAAGCAGCCATCAAAATGCTGGAAATACTAATAGAATCAAGAAAATAAATTTTTCCAATCAAAGTTGCTTTTAAGTGGTTTTCAAATTTAAATTTGAACTCTGAAAAATTTTTGGCTTGGATTTTGTGTAATGCTGGTACAAACTTTAAAAAAAACAAAACAATGAAACGTTTGATCATTTTAATTTTCGCAGCATTTATCGGGATGCAATTTTCTTTTGCCCAGACAAGCATCACAGGAAAAGTAACTTCCGTAAAAGACGGGCAGCCAATTTCAGGAGCCATCGTTACAGCAAAAGTTTCCAGGTACATTGCTGATACTACCGATGCCCTTGGAAAATACTGTATCAAGGTACCCAAAGACGCTACAGTCCTTGAAGCAAATCGTGCTGGTTATACAATGAAAACTGTAAACATAGGCGAAAATAAAGTTATTGACTTTGTGATGACGCCTATCCAACAAAATCTCGGCAAACCTATCCCTAAGGCAAAACCAGCTATGCATATGGTTCCTATGGCCAAGCCTGAAAAAAGTATAAAATAAAGAAATAGTAAAACCATTAATTAAGCTGCCCGGTGAAGGCGGCTTTTTTTTATAGGATTGAGTCAATTTATAAACGTCGGGAGCAGCCGGGTTTTTACAGAGAATAAGGAATCAGACCTTATGAGCATTATCCGGAGACTTCTTGTGTCTCAGCGCAAAAATAATAAATCCGATCCCAAGCATTATAAACGGGACGCTCAACCATTGGCCCATATCCAGGGACATTTTATTTTCAAAATCAACCTGTACCTCTTTGAAAAATTCGATAAGAAAGCGTGCGCTGAACAAGGCGACCAAAAAAATACCCACTAACATTCCCGGGCGTTTAATTGCCGTGTTTTTGCGGTAGAGTATAAATAGCACCAAAGCGATCAATAAGTATGAAATCGCTTCGTATAACTGGGTAGGATGCCGTGGCGAATTACCGGCTTCGCTGGTAGCGGCAAAAATAAATCCCCAGGGCATGGTCGTATGAACACCATAAATCTCAGAATTCATCAGGTTGCCCAATCGCACAAAAGCCGCTGATATAGGGATAACAATAGCAATCCTGTCGAACAGCCACCATGTATTTAATTTAAACTGCCATATATAAATAATGAGCGCAATAACTATCGCGATACCCGCCCCGTGGCTTGCCAGGCCGCCTTTCCATACCATGGGTATTTCGGATAGGTGAACCTTATAATAATCCCATTCGTAAAATAATACATGGCCAAGACGCGCACCGATAAGTACCGCAAGAAAAACATAAAATGTCAGCCAGTCTAAAAGTTTCAGTTCTACCTTTTCGCGTTTGAAAATATAATACAATACAGAATAGGCCAGAAAAAAACCCATCGCAAACAAAAATCCATACCAGCGTAATCCAAATT
>CAZMPB010000024.1:0-29777 GCA_964567775.1 uncultured Bacteroidales bacterium | reverse complement strand
TCATGATACCGAAAGTGGCAAATACAAAAGTTTTATCCAGGTAATAGAGTGTGAACGAAACCGTTGATTTCGCCGGGGCCTTGTTTATTACACCCACACTCAGTGTTGGTTGAATTGAACTGACAAAACTCACGAAATAAGGTTCCAGTTTTGCCAGCGACTTTGATTTGCGGCTAAGACGGAAAACAATAGTGCCCGTATTTTCCCTGGTATCTACCGCTATCGTCCGGGCATGTATGTCATCCATAGGGATGTTATTAAGAAAAAGAATAATAGAATCTTTTTTCCCCCCGGCGATACTATCTATCAGGTAACTGATCCCGGCAACATTCACTTCGATGAAATCGCCGAACATGGCACGATTTTCAAAATTCTTGCCTTTTTCAAGTGTACGCATTTTCGTAACAAAGGCGGTATCAACACTCCTGATTTTTGCCGAATCAGTGGCTTTAGCCTTATTATCAGCGTTTTCAGCCTTATTTATATTCGGGATTAAAATAAAAATAAACAAAATAAAATGCAATTTTCTCATAGGTTATCGGGGTTTTTATTCATTTGTATTAATCTATCAACTCACTCTTAGTTTTTAAACTTATTATTTCTTCGCTTTGCAATAATAAAGCACATAATGACCAAAGCGGCTATTTTTTCCGTTACAAATATAATCACAAAACAATGTTAATGCAAGAAATAAATAAACATATTGTTAAAAATTAAAAAATATTTTATAGCAGGAAAAGCAGCTCTTTCCTGCATAATTTGTTAACTGCAAAGTCAGTTTTATAAAATATACCCTTAGCAAGAAATATAGTGTCTGGATAACTCAGTCAGGCCAGCTAAGATCTAATCGGGTTTATCCCCGATACGCAGGAGCAGAAATTTCTTAATGCGGAATCCGGGTCAAATTCAATACCATTGATTTTGATTTTCCTGCTCCGAAAAAGTCCAATTTAAAAGAGTACATACCGGCCGGCAGGTCTTGTTGTGAAAATACTACTGTATGTTTTCCGCCGGCATAATTTCCGTTTACCGGTTCAGCCACCAATGCGCCTAAAGCGTTGTACACCTTCAGCACCAAGCTTCCGTTTGCCGGCACCGCGAAGGTCAGCGTCACATCATTGCGGAATGGGTTGGGGTAAGCTGCAAATTCAAACCCGGCTTCTGTGTCGTCACCCTGTACAAAGATCTTCGGCATCGTGAGGTAGGCATCTTCATTTATTTCGCCATACTGGTTAGCGATCAAACCCGTACCGTTGAGGTTAAAATCCAGCTCTCCCCGACCCTGATTATTGATCGAAAGAAAGCCCAACCTGAGCAGTTCATCATTAGCAGCAATATCAAAATGATCTGTCGTGGCAAAAACTACTCTGATTATTCCCTGGTCATCGGTCACCAGCAGGTCATTATTCGCTGCAATGATCTCTTCCAATGTAGGATTGATCTTAACTGCGTCACCAATTTTACCGATGTTTGACATGCTTGCGCTTACAAGTTTGTATTTGTCATTGGGATAAGCCAACTCCAGGCCTAATGCGGCAAGCTCATTCATTTTTGTACTTATCCGTAAAGGAACTTCAAAATATTCAGGATCATTTATCATAATGGATTCCTCTGACCGGATGATGATATTTTCATCAGGTAAAACTTTTGTCATATCCCAGTTTGTTAATGAATCTTCGTATCTGGAGCTGGAAGCATCGTAATCGCCATAGGCAGCCGTTTGAAGGGTAACGTTTAAGTCGGCGCCGACTACCGTTACTACGGTATCAAATGCTACCCAGTTTCCTTTCGGGAAGTTCCTGGCGGGATCGTATGGCAACCCGATCTTTGCACTGATTCTCGCCACGTCAACAGCAGTATGTGACGCATTATTATCCACATTCGCCGCTCTCAAATGTTTGTCTGAAAAACATCTGGATGGATCAGTTTGGCAAATGTGGCCTATATAATATTGTAGTAAAGCTACGTCAACAGCAGTCACCTGATTAACGTATTGCATGCTGTCTTCAGTGTATTTATCATAAGACAGCATATAGGTTCCGTTCGGGACATTAATGAATTCAAATATTCCTGACGCATCGCTTGTATCTCTTGACATTTCATCACCTGCCGGATATGTTTTCAGTATCACAATAACATGGTCGATATTATATTTAACAGGATCATAGACAGGGGTGTTCGGAGCAGGGTTGCCGGCGATGGCCTTTTTTAAATAACGGGTTTTCCCGGAAATGACAAATTCTGTACCTGAAAGTACTATGATTGTCCCGCCGGATGTCGTTGTTCCGCATGATCCGTCAGCGATCACCTCGTAATCAAATGTACCGGATTCTACCGGGATACCGCTTATGGTAATGGCACCAGAAGCCCAGGTATACACAACGCCGGCAGGCAAACCGGTAACCATGGCAGCGGAGGCTCCTGTTACCGAATATATAGTGGTCGCCACGGGCGTATTGATCAATACCGTTTGTGTTCCTCCGGGGTTAGGTGTGATCTGTGCCGGCAACGCATAGGTGTCGGGGCTTATCTGGGCATATCCGGCCACCTGATATCCGGCTGCAGAATTGCAGCATCCTGAATTCTGGCCAGGAGTGTCAAAACTCAACACAGCAACAAAAATCAGCGTGCAGAATACTTCTGCAAATCTTTGAATACTAACATTCAGAGATTTAAGATGAACAAATTTTGTTTTTTTCATGGCACATTTTTTAAACTCATGGTGTTACACACTTACCTTTTTTCGTATCATCAACCCACTTGCCTTTCACGCATTTCTGGCGTTCCCAAATTGTTTGTTTCCCTTTTACTTTTTTCTTTGATGTTTTTGTTGTCACTACCTGTACACTGACCATTTCACCCTCGGCGTTCTCTTGCTGTTTGTAACTGGTAGAACTCTCTGTTACATTCTTTGTTACATAACAATCTACTTTATATTCCCTTAGCGGATTAATCTGATTTTCCACACAACTGGGCGCCGGTTCGTACACAATATCTACTACTGCGACTATAAGGGCTGCTCCGGCTACCACGACCCCTGCAATTACCCAGAACAATTCACCATTGGGGTCAAGACGGATGATGGGATTATTGCCCACATATCCGTACCCGTTACCCGCATTAACCTCATCAAGCCACATGCCTACCGGATCCCGCTGTAAAAATCTTCCCCATAAAGGATTATATGTTCGCGCTCTATAATAATAGTACCCTGTTTCCGTGTCGTATTCCCTGCCGGTAAACATATATGTATTGCCAATGGCCGTGGCGGCTCGCGGAACATAAGCTGCATCAAATATGGAAGGCGTACCGTAGCCATCATATTCATAGCGTTCCACAACGGTTCCGGTGTTGTCAGTTACGGCAACAACGGAACCCAATGAGTTCTGATGATAGAAATAGTCGGTACCGCTTCGCCTCATATGAAGGATATCATCCAGTTGTGTTCCGTAAACATAAGTGGCCTGCACCACATCAGCGGCATTACGCTCTTCAATTACCTTTTTTTTGTCGAAATAATAGTTGATCGTTCCTCCGGGAGTAAGCTTTTGTATTCTTCTGCCCAATGCGTCGTAGGTATAAGTGGCCGTAGCACCGCCATCTACGGTGAGCAGGCGGTTTTCAAAATCGTAAGTATACATGTGGTTTCCATCGGAAAGCTTGTTGCCATTTGCATCGTAGACAGGATTAACAATGATACCTGAGGCAATGCTGGTGTATGCGTTCGTTGAATTTGCCGTGTAAGAAGTGATAATACCATCTTTCACCACCGTGGTCCTGTTCAGGGCGCCATCATAATTAAAAGTTGTCTGAGTAAGTGGCAAAGGGATGCTCCCGCCCGTAAGAGTTCCCTCCTTATAAGTAACAATACGGTTGTCGGGATCGTAGGTGTATTTTTCGGAGTTGGCCGGATGGTGCGACTTTTGGGCTGTGAGAATGTTGCCTTCATTATCAATGGTATAATAGAGTCCTGCGATGTTGGGCGGAAGGGCTCCGCCTGAATTATGTGTCAGGCTGGTCACCCAGTCGTTGTTGTTATATGAAAATACTGCAGCCGCACCGTTGTTGTATGTGCGCGATACGATGCGGTTTCCGACATCGTATCCGTATGAGGCCAGGGTTACTAAGCTTTCTTTAACCAGTGAAAGACGCTGTCTTAAATCATAGTTTTCTTCTATGGCTCTTCCCCCGGGATACGTAAGGTAGCGTTTATTGCCCGGGGTGTTATAAGTATACGCAGTTGTTTTTCCATTCATATTCTCGCTCAGCAAGCGACCTGCGTTATCCCAGGTCCATGTTATATTTGCATTGCTGTTATTGGCGGTGAGCATCCTGCCTTCGTTATCGTAACTGTAATGATCATCATTGGCACCCGGGTAATTCCTGCCGGTCAGCCGGTGCAGCACATCCCAGGTATATACTGTCACAGCCGCATTATTATCCGTCCTCGAAATGATCTTATCTTCGGGATCATAGGTATATGATTTGGTTGTTCCATCGGCAAAAGTTTCTATAATCAGGTTGTCGTTTGCATCATAGGAATATTGAGTGGTGTTTCCATTGGCGTCTGTTGCAGAACTCAGGTTGCCAGCGGCATCATAAGTTCCGGTAATTGTATTTCCGGCAGGATAAGTAATGGAAACTTCCCTTTCAAGATTATCATAAACATGAGTTGTTAATCCCAGGTTTCGGTCCTGCACGCTTGTTATGCTTGAATTAAAGTTATACCCGTATATGGTAGCCTGGCCCATCGGATCCAGGGCCTGCACCAGCCGGTTCAGGGCATCATAGGTATGCACTGTGGTATGCCCGCCTGCATCAGTAGTGGTAAGTATATTTGAATTTGCATCATAGGTATAGGAGGCAACAGTGCCGATATTATCAACAACAGAAGTCAGGCGTTTGGCAGCGTCGTAGTTATAGCTATAAATATTTCCATTGGGAAGGCTGCTTGTAACCAGATTCCCGACAGCATCATAAGCATAAGTTGAAGTTTCACCGGCAGGGTTGGTAACAGATGTATTCCTGTTCAGTGCATCAAAGGTTTGGCTGGCGGTAAGTCCGTTGCGGTCGGTATAGGAAATTATATTTCCTTCATTATCATAAACTTTTGTAGCACTATTGCTCATGGCATCGGTCATGATTGTCATTCTGTCCCTGTTGTTATAAGTAAAGGAGGTATTATGTCCCAGGGCATCGGTAACCGAGGTAAGGTTGTCATTGGCATCATATGCATAATTGATTATTCCGATGGGCCGCTGCACCTGCATCAGACGATCCAGCCCGTCATAAACAAAGGTGTTGGTATGACTGTTGACGTCTGTTATAGAAGTCAGGTTGCCGTTGTTATCATAAACAAAATTTGTATTATTAGACAGCGCGTCAGTAACCAGTACCAGCCTGTTCAATGTATTGTAAGTAAAAGTGGTCAGGTTCCCATGGAAATCTGTTTCGTTCAGCCTGTTACCGTTGCCATCATAAGTGAAACTCCGGGATTTGTTCAAAGGATCTTTTACAGATGAAAGCAGGTTTTGAGCATTGTAATAAAAGTTCCAGACATTCCCTTTGTTGTCGGTATAAGTACGAATTTTACCCAAAGCATTATAGGTCCGGTATGAAGTGCCTGCAGGAGTTGTTTTGGCGGTTATATTGCCCAATGCATCATAAGTCCATGTTGTTGATTGCCCCAGGGCGTTGGTTTCGGAAATAAGTTCTCCCCGGCCATTGTAGACAAAGAATGCTGGAAAGCCAAGCGCATCGGTGCGCTGGATCAGGCGACCGGCAATATCGTAGATATAATTTGTCGTGTTATTGTTAGCATCCGTATAACTAAGTTTGTTGCCGGCATTATCCCATGTGAATGAATTAGTGGCGCCGTCGGCATAAATTATCTGGGTTACGTATCCATTGGCGTTGCGGATATATTGAGTTGGGTTTCCTTTTCCATCAATATAAGCCACCACATTTCCCGCAGGATCATAAGCAAAATGCTCAACAATTCCCATGGGCTTGATCAAAGTTAGCAGGTTGCCGGCAGCATCATAAACCGCCGTATATACATTACCATTAGCATCGGTATAACTGAGTACCCTGTTGAGCGGCCCGTATGACCACGACAAGGTGGCTCCTGTGGGATAGACCAGTTGAACCAGCGTACTTTTTGTACCAAAAGAGAAATGGTAAACATTTCCGTTGGCATCGGTCAACTGTTGCAAATTATTGTTTGCATCATAATCATAGAACTGATGGTATCCGCAGCAGCCACTTGCTTTCTCTCGCAGATTCCCATCGGGATCAAAACGAAACGTTGTTGATTGCATGGAAGTATCGACCATTTCCATAAGGGTTGTCGTCAAAAGCATCGGGTCGTAAGAAAAATGCATATGGCTCATGGGCGACATGATGTTTTCGACCTGGCTGCAATTGATATAACTGATAAAAAACTCATTGTCAAGCTGGTCAGTGAGTATGATCATGCTGCGTGCCGCGTCGTATGCGTATTGAATGCTGTCGCCAGCCGGCCCCACCACGGCCACTGGGTTCCAGTCCGCATCATAAGCATAACTGACATGTCTGGGAGGCGTGTTGTTCGGGTCAAATATTTCAGCAAGATGCCCGCTGTTGTAACTCATAAAAATATTTCTTCCGGATGCATCCGTAATTACAGAGGGCAGGGAATCTGTGTAAGCAATAAACAACTCATTATTATTAGGGTCCGTGATGCGTGTAAGTCGGTGATGGGAGAAATCATCAAAGTAATAACTGATCCCGTATTTTGTTGTTAAACGGTATTTCCCGGGCTGGTATTCCACGAGGGTGTCAAAAGTACCTTTTGGCGGGATCCAAACACCCATACTAAACATATAAGTATCTTTCCGCCCTTCTCCCCTGCGAATGACCATATTTGCCCCTTCGGGCTTGCATATCATGTTGTACGACATGGACCATCCCGGGCCGTAACCAAAATCCAGCGCCGTAGTGGTACTGTTGTATGAAAAAGTCAGGTCAAGTGATAATCCCTTGCCGGGAATGTACAGGTCCTGACGCTGGTAAAACAACCCGCCGGAATAACTGTTCACCATCAGCCCGGCAGGCCCTGCTATGTTGGGTTTATTAATATTGTCAGGCCTGTCTCCCGGACCATGAAATGCACTATAATCCTTAAGGTCGCAATCTAAAGGAGGTAATGGTTCACTATCCCATTCTAATGAAACTCTGCAACAAGCCCCCATTCCCGGTGGAATTTTATCATCTAAATCTATCCGGGGAGCTGATTGTAAAAGATTGAAATGGCACGTATCAGAACATCCGTCATTCCAAATACTTAAAATGTCCGAACATTGGGCTGCGGCACTAGTGTTTTCAGTCTTAAGCGAACAATTTATACAATCGTTTATACCCCATCTTACCAAGTTTTCTTTTGGTCTTTTTTGTGTATAAGCGTTTCCGGTCTCAAAAAGGGTAAAAACTAATAATGAAAATAAGGTAATAAATGTTTTTAGTTTCATGATAATTAGTTTTAGATTAAAGTTACAAATCAATATTTCAATCCCTTGCACTGTTTACAAATATAATAAAAATATATGTTATTTGCAAGAAAAAAATCACATATTTTGTTAATTAAATATAAACATAACATATCATGTATTATACATGTGACTGATTATCCATATTTTATAATTTATTTTTTACTATTTATCCAACTATTCATATCTTTTGAACAGCTTTTTCACCAAATTTGTTTATGATTTTTTCATTGAGATTCATTTGCCGGCATACATAGTCACAGCCTGTAAAACAGAGTGAGGCCCGGCTTAAAATTCTCCAATTGAACAATTTCCAACGGATAAATTTGATTCATCATATAATATTTTATCTTTGCACCCTTACAAAATCAAATAAATTGGAAATTTTTCTGGAAATACTCCTGACCTTATTATACACCTTTGTATTTGTCATTCTGATATACAAGATAAAATTTTTCCGCATCGAAGGCTTCCCTGTTAAGGCTGTTGTTGTTGTATTTATTATGAAGATACTTGCCGGGGTATTCATGTATTTAATTTACACCTACTATTACACCGACAGGGCCACTGCCGATATTTTCAAATATTTCGACGACAGCAAAATAATGGTTGATGCACTGTGGAAAAAGCCACAGGATTTTTTTCAGATGATCTTCAGCATTGGTAACGATTCTCCCTATTTTGACCAGTATTACCACCATATGAACAACTGGTACCGTGTTTACGAAAGCAACATATACAACGACAGCCATACCATCATCCGCATCAATGCGGTGATGCGTGTGTTCTCATTCGGGTATTTCAATGTACATACTGTTTTTATGTGTTTCCTCTCCCTCACCGGACTGGTGGCGTTGTACAGGTTTTTCTCTCCTTATTTCCAGAATAAAAAACGACTGTTATTTTTTTCCGTATTTCTTATTCCTTCTGTTGCTTTCTGGGGTTCGGGCGTACTCAAAGAATCCATATTGCTTTTCGGAATAGGGTTCATGCTTTATTCGGTTAGTGAACTGCTGCACAAAAAACATTTTTTCCTGAACATCATCATACTGCTGATCGCTCTCGTGCTGCTCATGTATATCAAATACTACATCTTTATCATCATCATACCGCTTACCTTCGGCTACGTATGGTGCAGCCTCACTTCCGACAAATACTTTTACCTGAAATACGGCCTGCTACTCACCATCTTCATTTTGGCCGGACTGAACATTCAATACGTCTTTCCGGAGTTCAACATGCTGAATATCATTGCCATGAAACAGAACGATTTTGTAGGGCTGGCACAGGCAATGAACTCTGGCAGCCTTATCACAACAGAATTGTTAAAACCGACACTCTCAGATTTCCTTATTCACGCCCCGATATCTTTTTATAATACCTTAGTAAGGCCTTATATTTTTGAAGCCGACTCTGTGATTGTTTTATTTGCAGCGCTTGAAAACATATTCATTTTGTTTCTGCTCATTGTTTGTTTAGTCTTTGCATCAAAAAAAATACAGGACAGATCAATTATTCTTTTCTGTTTATTGTTTTTTACAGCGTTGTATATTCTCACGGGCCTTACCACGCCGGTTTTCGGGGCCATGGTGCGTTACAAGGTTCCGGCCATGCCATTTCTGATGGTGTTTCTGTTCATGATAGTAAACAGCGAAAAGATCACCCGAAAGTTTCCGTTTCTGAAAAAATTTATTGACTGAATTTTAAAAATGTGAAATATATTTTCCTGAAATAAAATTATTTTCATCCTATGAAAAAAACAAATAAAATAGTTTTGATAACAGGCGCCACTAGTGGGATCGGACTGGCCTGTGCTGAAGTTTTCGCAAAAAACGGATACGACCTGATTGTCACCGGGCGCCGGAACGACAGATTGATGGAAATAACCGAAAATTATCCACAAAGATACAAGATCAAAGTCCTTGCACTAAATTTTGATGTTCGCAACAAAAAAGAAACCGAAAAAACCCTGGGAAGCCTCCCTGAAAAATGGAAACAGATTGACATATTAATTAACAATGCAGGGCTGGCCTCTGGATTTAACCTTATACAGGATGGCAATACCGACGACTGGGATGCCATGATCGATACCAACCTAAAGGGTCTGCTCTATGTTTCAAAATGCATTATTCCGATGATGACCGCTCGCAACAAGGGACACATCATCAATATCGGCTCTATTGCCGGAAAAGAAGCTTATTTGAACGGAAATGTCTATTGCGCCACCAAGGCGGCCGTTGATTCACTTACCAGATCTATGAGGATAGACCTGCTGTCTTTCGACATTAAAGTGACTCAGGTCGCACCGGGAGCCGCCGAAACGGAATTTTCGCTCGTCAGGTTAAAAGGCGATAAAGACGCTGCGAAAAAAGTTTATGATGGCTACCAACCCCTGAGAGGAAGCGATATAGCAAATATTATTTTTTTCGCGGCTACGCTCCCCCCTCATGTAAACATCAACGATATGATCATTACGCCCACAGCACAAGCAAACACAGTATATTTTAACCGAAAGTAATTTCACTGATTATCTGGAACAGGAAAAAACTTAAACACCTGTTTAAGTTTTTTTATATTTTTGCATTCTTTTTTAAAAAACAAATTATAAAACCATGGAAGTAACACGCATTTTTGATCTGCTCGAAAGATTTGCTGAAAAGTTCCCCAAAAGTGATGCTTTAGCCGGAAAAGAAGAAGGCGACTGGGTAAAATACAGCACCCAACAATACATAGAAATATCCAACTATATCAGTTACGCATTTATATATCTCGGTGTGCAAAAAGGAGATACTATTGCAACCATTACACACAACAGGCCGGAATGGAACTTCCTGGATATGGGCATACAACAGGTCGGGGCGATACATGTTCCTATTTATCCAAATATCAGTGAAGCTGATTATAATTATATTTTCAATCATGCTGAAATAAAATATGCTTTTGTAGCAGGTGAAGACCTGTTTCGCAAGATGGCCAATATTCTTCCCGATGTCCCGTCACTGAAAGATATCTATACTTTTAAAAACCTCCATGGGTTTAAACACCTTAATGAACTGATTAAAATAGGCTTTGAACATCCTGCAAAAGACAAACTAAAAGCTATTAAAGCTTCGATAAAAACAGATGATACCGTATCCCTGATTTATACATCAGGAACGACCGGAACGCCAAAAGGTGTGATGCTGACGCATGCAAATATCATCAGCAATTTTACTGCTGTTTCATACATTCCGCCCATAGGGCCAAATGACAACGCACTGAGCTTTCTGCCGCTTTGCCATGTTTATGAACGTATGCTGAATTATCTCTACCAGTACATGGGTGTTTCTATCTATTATGCGGAAAACCTGGGAACTATTGCGGACAACATGAAAGAAGTCAAACCGGCAATCATTTCGTGTGTGCCGCGCTTGCTTGAAAAAATTTATGACAGGATCATAAAGGTGGGACGTAAACAGCCACCATTAAAAAAGAAACTTTTCTTCTGGGCTGTTAACCTGGCATCAAATTTCGATCTGGAAAAAGACCTGGGATGGTGGTACAATCTCCAACTAAAAATTGCCAATATTCTCATTTTCAGTAAATGGAGGGACGTTTTTGGCGGTAATGTCAGACTGGTTGTTTCAGGCGCAGCAGCACTGCAACCCAGGCTTGCCAGGGTTTTCTGGGCTGCCCGCATATATGTCCTGGAAGGTTACGGGCTGACCGAAACTTCCCCTGTTATTTGTGTAAGCAGTTATGCCGATAAGGACGGTGTGAAATTTGGCACCGTTGGCAGGCCGCTGCGAGGTGTTGAGGTAAAAATTGCCGAAGACGGTGAGATATTATGCAAAGGCCCGGGAGTAATGAAAGGATATTATAAAGATGAAGCACATACAAAGGAAGTCATTGACGAAGAAGGATGGTTCCATACAGGAGACCTTGGCATATTAGAGCCAAAAGGCCATGTACGTATCACAGGACGTAAAAAGGAAATTTTTAAAACATCGTTTGGTAAATATGTCAACCCCGGCCAGATAGAGGCTAAATTCACAGAATCACCGATGATCGACACGATGATCGTTCTTGGTGAAAACCAGAAATATGCCGCCGCACTGATCGTTCCTGACTTTATCGACCTGAAATCGTGGTGCGAAAACAAAGGCATCGTTTACACCACCAACCCCGAGATGATCCATCATCCCGATGTAAAGAAGAAGTTCAAAAAAGAAATAGAATATTACAATTCATTTTTTGGTGAAACAGAGCAAATAAAACGTTGGGAGATCATGGACTCTGAATGGTCGGTCTGGTCAGGAGAACTCACACCTACATTAAAAATAAAACGTAATTATATTAATGAAAAATACAAGGGTATTATCGACAAGTTATTTGAAGGAAACGAGAATTAGTACCAACCCAACCGATGTCATTTGGCCGATTTCAGATTTGAGAATTATGATTTTTAATTTAAAATTTGCAAAAAATTTATCATGAAACATACTGTTTTATTCATCCTGATTTGTGGTTTGTTATTTTCATTAACCTCATGCAACAATAAAAAGGACAACGAAAACAAACTAGTGCTTACCGAGCGTATACAATACCCGGTTTTTATCAAATGTCCTTATGAGGAAGATACCGACTGGTGGTGCGAAAACATGGAAGGGCCCAAACGTGAGAATTTTGTAAATATCATACTTGATGCCGCCCTGTCCGGAAAAGTTAAAGCGTACGACTACATCAGCGATGCTCTGTTAAGCAAAGCACAGGTAGAAGCCATTTTCAGCAGGTTCGATACCCTCATGATTATACGACCTGATCCACCTTACAATGAAGTTGACTCGGTTATTAATTTCAAGCTTGACCGTAAAGATATCCATCGTATTACTTTTCTGGAAGAATGGTATTTTGATGAGAAAAATTTCAAAATGGAGAAAAAAGTGGTCGGAATAGCCCCTGCGGTCACATCTTATGGGGACAGCAATGAAATAAAGGGGTACAAGCCTTTGTTCTGGGTTTACCTCGATGAAAAATATCCTTTAAAAAAATAGTTGAAACTACCTGGCTCGCAATTTCCTGCAAGAGATCGTATCCTTGTTTTTTCGATTTTCTCAATTATTTCTGAAAAATGATACCATTTGTTCTTATTTTTTAGTCTACCTTAAAAAATAAGTTACAATGGTAATGCCGATGCTACATGAAAATAGTACAATAAGACGTAGTCGAAATTGGACTATATTGAATGTGCTATCGGTATAACTTTTTCGAACAACCACCGTATAAAAATAAAATTTAGGTTTTTTACATTTTTTATATTATCTTTGAAGTAAACTGATGATAGGTGAAAAATAAATTTACTCTATATTTTACATTTTTATTGCTGTTTTTCCCGTTATTGCTTTTTTCTCAGAACGAGATAAAAATAAGGCCGCAATACCAGCCAGTGTCAGAAAAACATCGGAATACAATTGACGAATTGGGCCGTAAGCAAGGGTTATGGAAATACTATACCCGCGACAAAATTCTGGTCATGGAAATTTCATTTCAGAATGATGTTAAACACGGGCCCTGTACACGGCGATCCACTGCCACAGGAAGCATCATAGAAGAATCCAATTATTTCAACGGCAGACGCGACGGTGATTACAAACGATATGATATAAAGGGCACCCTGACATCCGAAGGAGTTTACACTAATGGACGGAAATCAGGCAAATGGACCACCTACTACCCTGTTAACGGAGAGAAAAAAAGCGAAGGAGAGTATGTTTATGGCAAACGCGAAGGAGTCTGGGCAAATTACAGTTCAAAAGGCACCCTGAGAGCAAAAGGCGAATACAAGTACGGCCTGCGCGAAGGTGAATGGACTTATTATAACTCAGATGGTTCTGTTGCAGAAACAAAAAAATTCGTAAAAGGGCAAGCGCCGGAAGAAACAAAACAGGTAAAACAGCCCCAGGGGAAAGTTGTGAAAGGGTTCATGATGACTCCGAAAAAAGGCAAGAACAAATCCGGAGAAAACAAACCGCCCGAGACAAAACCCGGCCAAAATCAGGAACCGAACTAATTCAAAACCCTGAAATACGGCTATTTAGCAGCAGGAACTGTGAATATCCTATTATTCTTATCGATAAAATCAAGCACCTCGTCACGGCCATGGCCTGTTTCAGCAGAAGTAACCATGATTTGGGGGCACTCTTCCCAACTTTCGGAAAGCGCTTTTTTCCAACCGTTCACAGTCTTTATACCCTCCTGCTTGGAAACCTTGTCATATTTTGTCATCAAAATAATAAAAGGAAGTTGAGATTCACCCATGTTATAAATAAAATCTAAATCATTTTTTTGTACAGGAACACGGATATCAACCAAAACAAAGGTACAGAGCAGGCTTTTCCGCCGGATTAGGTAATTGGAGATCATAGTATTCCATTCCCTTTTAAGGTCTTTTGAGATCCGGGCAAAACCGTATCCGGGCAGATCAACAAGATACCAGTCGCCATTGATTAAAAAATGATTTATCACCCTGGTCTTACCGGGGCTTGCCGAGACCTTTGCAAGGCCTTTGAAACCTGTAATCATATTGATCAGGGATGATTTGCCTACGTTGGACCTGCCTATAAACGCATATTCGGGAAATACAGGGTTAGGGCATTTTTTCAGTTCAACACAACTTGAAATATATTGGGCGGACTTTATCAGCATCTGTTTATTCTTTTCGATAAGAAGGAAGGTGGCGTTCCTTTTTTCTTTCATAAAAATCTTCAATAGTAACCAATATCCCGGTTTCCTGAACGTTTCCAAAGCCGGGATTGATCGCTGTACCAAAGTTCCGCATGGTAGCTGTGAGACTCATATATGCTTTTACCAGGGGGGGGATATTCTCATTAAGTTCACGCAAGGTTTGAATAAGCAACTTATAATCAGCGCCGTAATTTCCCCCGTTGAACAACAATTCCAATTCCTTAAGATCTGTTTTTATCTCGAGAGGTGTGATCGGTTTTACCAGATCGTCTTTATCCGGGAAATATTTTAAAAGAAAATACATGATAATGTCGCGCGCTCTCTGATTAAAATGAGGGTACATGGTTACTTTCCCGAAAAAATATTTGATTTGTGGCATTTCAATAACCAAAGCGCCAAGGCCATCCCAAATATTTTCAAGCGAAAACATCCCCTTACGGCTGTTTACCGTAGGCTGATAATCGGGCTGGACAAATGAACGCCCCAGTTCGATGGTATAGGGCAAAAATTCGTTCAGAAAACGCTCAGAAAAACTGAAAAGTTCGGTGGTTGCAATAAATGGAAGCCCTTCAGCATTATGGATTGCCTTGGCACATTCGATGTAACGATAACCGCCGATAATTTCCATTACAGATGGATCCCATACGATCATTTGTTCGTAGGGGCTTTCGCATGTATCATATTCGTCGATATCAACAGATTTACCAGTACCGCCTCCGGCACTGCGGAATGTGATTTCCCGCAGGCGGCCGATCTCACGCATCACATTGGGTGCATTATGAGCATTGACAATATAAATGCTGTTGTTGCCGTAATTGGTCTTGCGGAAAAAATATTTATCAGAAAGTTCTTTTTCAAGAATAGCCTTCGACACAGCAGGAATAATATTTTCCATAGTTTAAATTATTAATGCAGCTTGAGGATTTGATTTTAATTGATAAACATGTTCTTTGATTTTTTGAGCCCATTGCTGATCCGTATGCCTTTTATCAAATGTTTCACAAGGGATAGGCTTTCCAAAAGTGATATTGATAATTTTGTTTTTTTGCTTGTACACCTCATCTACAAGGTAAAACATTTCAATATTTTGTTTGACGCCCAACATTTTTCTGAAGCGCGCCAGGTTATAGAAAAAATTCGAATTGCGGCCGTCAATAAATGCAGGGATAACATCCCGCTGATACTTGCGTGCATATGAAATAAATGTTTTTTTCCATTCCAGGTCTTCGATAATTCCGTGCTTTTGTTTACGGGAACACAATCCGGCCGGAAAATATAATATGCTGGCATCAGAGGCAAAGGTATCGTTGATGATCTTCAGGTTCTGTGAGTTGCTCCCATGCTTATTAATAGGAATAAAAAGACACCTGATATTCTCAAGATTCATCAGGATGTCGTTGACCGGAAAAAGTATATCCCTTCGTATTTTCCCTGCCACATGCATCAGCGCTACACCATCGAGGCCGCCCAAAGGATGGTTTGAAGCGATAAGTATGCGCTTGTCCGAAGCTATGTTATCTATCCCGCTCACATTGAGTTGTTTGATATATTCGATCACGATACGTTCCACAAAATCGAGTCCATACAAATGACCATTACGGCCAATAAAATCATTGATCTCGTCCTGGTGAAGGATACGTTTTATGTACCTGATGACAAAACCCGGGAGGAGCTTGAGCAGGCGCGGATTTTTTTTGGCTATCACCTTTTCTATCTCGATGAATTTTCCACGTTTTTCAATAGGCTGGCTGGTCAAAGAATCCATTCGTATCCGTGATTTATGACTGTAAAGTTAAGGGTTTTATTGGAATAGAACAAAATTGCAAAAATCTTTTATAAACGTTTGTCGATGATTTTTATCGGCTTGCGGCTCATAGGCGGAAAAGACATATGGGTGACTACTTCAACGGGCTGAAAAATGATCTCGGGAACCACGCGCAGCTTCGCCCTGAAACGTTCTTTCAGTTTTTTTTCAAAGCCGCTCTCCTGGCTCCTGCAGCCAATATAAATGCAGATGCGGTCGGTATCTATCTCGTTGGTGGAAACTTCCACCACATAGTTCTCAATGTTCTCAAAGCCATCAAGGATATTATACAACGAGGCCGGGTATAAAGTGGTTCCTTTATATTTGATCATATGCTGTTTTCTTCCTATGACGGGCCCTAAACGTACTGTGTTTCTGCCGCAGGCACAGGGTTCGGAATGATGGAAACACACATCGCCGGTTTTATAACGAAGCAGGGGCATACCTTCCACACCTATGGTGGTGATGGTGATCTCGCCCGGCTCATCTTCCCTGACAGGATGGTTGTTTTCATCAAGAAATTCAATGATGATAAGTTCCGGATGAATATGTCCGCCAACACCGTGACCGCACTCGGTAAATCCGGCACCCATTTCAGTGGAAGCATAAGTCGAGTACAACTGCAAAGGCCACTTTTTATTGATGCGTGCACCTAGTGTATTGAGCGAAAAATCAGGATTTCGCAAGGGTTCTCCGATACATACTGCTTTCTTAACTGATGAATTCAAATAATCAATCCCGTTGGCTTCAGCAAAATCTACAAGTTTAAGTATGAATGAGGGAACCGTAACGATGTAAGTCGGTTTAAATCTGTGAATGGTTTCCCAGTGAAGTTCAGGCATTCCGGAGCCTACGCGTACAATCCCTGCGCCCAGCTTTCGCAAACCCATGAAATAAGCAAGCCCCGCCATAAAACGCCTGTCAAGCGTTGTCATCAACTGAAAAACATCATTGCGCACGGCACCGGCACAGGCAAAATTAAGAGCCTCGTCGTAGGCTATCCTGTCAAGATCACTATCTGTGGCAGGGAGGGTGATCGGGTAGCCCAGCGTTCCTGATGTAGTCATATAATCAACAATCCGGCTCTTTGGGACACAGATAAAATCATTGTTATAACGCTGAAGGTCGTCTTTGGTGGTTACCGGTATATACTGGAGATCCGCAAGGGTTTTTATTTTCCGGATATCAATATGCTGCTCTTTGAACAAACGACGGTAATATCTCGAATAATCCTGCAAATATTTCAGCTCCGAACGCAGCTGTTTTTCCTGAAACCTGAGGATATCAGGCAGCGGTTTGCTTTCAATAGCAGGAATTTTATTAAAATTCATGATCGGAAATTAAATTGAAATGTGTTAGCACCTCTTTGTACAAAAAGAAACAGAAAACTACTCTTGAACTTTTCCGTCGGCAATGAATGCCGCCATACTGTCGACAGTGTTTAATATATTCCGCGCAAGATTTTGATCGTCAAGCCTGACGCCAAAATGGCGCTGTATGGCCATTATCAGTTCGATTCCATCAATAGAATCCAGGGTAATAATATTTTCACCGGAAAAAAGAGGCTGATCGTTAAGTATGTCGGGGGGATTTACATCTTTTAGTTTCAATGTATCCACGATCATTTGTTTTATTTGTAGTTTCAGATCGTCAGTAACTTCCATATTGATAATTTTAATTCTTTTCGTTTAGGGTGCAAAATTATTCATTTTTTTACAAGAAATGGCCGTTTTCTATATTAATAAATTATGTATTTTTGACAAAAATCTGAATTAATGATAAATTTCGAGTCATTCTATACAATTTCCTATGGCTTGTACATTGTAAGCTCAGGTGATTTGAATAAAGGCAACGGATATATTTCAAACACATTTTTTCAGATAACTTCTGATCCTCCGCGATTTGCAACCTGTTGCAATAAAAATAACTATACGGCGGAGTTCATGAAAAACAGCGGCCACTTTGCCGTGAGTGTATTACATACAGATACATCATCAGAAATATTCAGCCGCTTCGGTTATAAGTGCGGTAAGGACATCGACAAGTTAGGAGGAATGTCGGTAAAATACGGTGAAACAGGGGTTCCCATCGTACTTAACGACAGCATCGCATTTTTCGAATTTAAGGTCATTCAAACGATTGATGTAGGAACTCATCTGATGTTTATCGGCGACCTGGTACAGGCTGAAATGATTGATGACACGAAAGAGCCGATAACCTATCAATATTACAGACAGGTAAAAAAAGGATTTTCGCCCAAAAATGCGCCTACATATATTGATAAATCAAAATTTGAAACAAAAGCCGGCACTGAAAGCTCAAAACAATATCAGTGCTGTGTATGCGGACATATTTATGAAGAGGCGCTGGAACCGTTAAAATTTTCAGACCTCCCCGACGATTGGGTTTGCCCGCTATGCGGAACTAATAAATGCGATTTTATCGAAGCTTAACAACCAAAAAAAATATATACCATGTCAAAATCATTAAAAGGAACACAAACAGAACTGAACCTGTTGAAATCATTTGCCGGCGAATCGCAGGCACGCAACCGCTACGACTTTTTTGCAAGTGCAGCCCGCAAAGAAGGTTACGAACAAATAGCAAACATTTTTGCTGAAACAGCTTTGCAGGAAAAAGAACACGCTAAAAGATTCTTCAAATTTCTCGAAGGCGGCGTGGTTGAGATCACCGCTTCTTTTCCTGCCGGAAAGATCGGCACCGTGATGGAAAACCTGAAAGCTGCCGCAGAAGGCGAAAATGAAGAATGGACCGACCTGTATCCTCATTTTGCAAAAGTAGCCGAAGAAGAAGGTTTTATGGAAGTTGCCACCGCATTTAAAATGATCGCCAAAGTGGAAGCCGAACACGAAAAACGTTACCTGAAACTATTACAGAATTTATCGGAAGATAAGGTTTTTGTAAAAGACGGGAAAGTGTTCTGGAAATGCCTGAACTGCGGATTTATTTACGAATCGGCAAAAGCACTCGAAACATGCCCGGCTTGCCTGCATGGAAAAGCTTTTATGCAGATAAAAGAAGAGAACTATTAAAATACGGTTTAAAATTGTTAAAAGAGATTTCCGGATACGGGAATCTCTTTTTTTATATCGATTTTGCCAGCGTTTTAAAAAAAGCCTCTTCCCTGTCTGCCTGTTTATCAATAAGCTTACCAAGGTCAAGCAGATGTTCCTTTTCAAAATCGCGGTTTCGGCCCAGGCGAGCGGCATTCAGTGATATTTCACGCCAGTAATCGCCTATTTCCATCATTTGTTTCGACAAGTCGTTCAGGGCGGGTTTGTTCAAAATCTCCGCAGCCTGTTTTAAAAAGGTGGCATACATAAAACGAAAACCAGCACCGCCGGTGCCCTGGTCTTCGAGCAGCACGTTGATCTTTGAAAGCTGATGCGACAGGTCTTCAGAGTCGATGGCAAGTTTGGGCCATTCCACAATATGTTTCCCGAACTTACGCATACCTTTGATCCCCAAAAAAGGAATAGGGATTTTCAGCATGTAAAAACAAGCCTTTTGTATTCCTTTTTGTATGGCTTTCTGGTAATCGAATTCTGTAGGAATATGTTCCGGGTAAAACAAAAAACCATTGGGCGCCATGCTGCCGCCTGCAAACCTGCCCTTTATCAATGATTGCTCATCAAGTTCCACGATTCTCGGATGGTAGCAATCACTGATCAGGTAATTCCCGTTGTTTTTTCCGACAACATTGATAAAATGCACATTTATATGCACTCTTAAATATTGCGGCAGGTATTCCATAAAAAAGAAATCGACCTGAGTAGCAACCGGCATGCCTTTTTCCAGAATTTTATCCAGCCCTTCCTGGGCTTTTTCGGGTGTCTTAAATGATTCGGTATGGAATTTTATCCCAAGCCGGTCACCGATATTCTCTCTTATCTTCCCGGGTTTATTTCTGACAATAAATGTCGGAAAAGCAAATCTTGAATTGTTGAAATATCCGAAAAATATTCCGCTGCCGATACCAAAGACCATGGACTCAGAAATATTCATCCCGTGATAAGCCAGTTGAGAACTCAGCGTACCTGTCTCGCAGTGCGCCGACATGCGGTGTTCGAATGGTATGGTTATATTCATTTGGCTTTCTCCTCAATTTTTGTTACCACCATCAAAGGATTCTGCGCCGGATGCTGAACGATACGATGCACATCTTTCTTTGATTCCTCTTCAAAATAAAAATGAAAATTAGGGTTCAGCCCCGTTGACGTTTCGATGATCTGAAAAAAATTAGCCAGCGGCACATTGAAAGCTTTGGCATATTTCTGCAGATCGCCGACCCGTGCTTTTTTAAACTTTGCCGGTTTCAGATGACACTTCACTTTTCCTTTGCAGATTCCTGCCCTGTCGGCTAATTCGGCAACGGTCATTTCCTCAAGTACCATGTAATAATAAACCGGAGATATATCTCCTTTCAGCAATTGTTCCCTGAGCGTTTTTTCGAGGTGGCTTTTTTTGAACCAGAAATCGTCCAGTTCATTTTCAATCATGTAGGATCCGCCTTCAATGGTGCCATAAGAGCCATCGTTTTTTTCGGCATACAGTATATATTTCTGAACTTTGTAGTCCTTTATTACATCTTTTTCTTTCATGCGAATTTTTTTCAAAAATAAAGAAAATTATTTTCTTCTGACAAAAGTGAGCAGAGCAATAACAAGCGCCAGTACAAAAAACATATTCAACCTTAGCAGGTTTACACCGATGACTTTGAATCCGGCTTCGCGCACAAATATATCGAGAAAACTGTCGATGCCCCAGCGAAGCGGCGATATGAGGCTTGCCATCTTCAATGGTTCAGGCATCATGTAAACAGGAAGAAAAATTCCTCCTAAAATGGCAAGTATCAGCACCATGAAAGATCCGAAAATACCCGCCTGGCTTTGTGTAGAAGCAAAAGTGCCCACCAGAAGCCCGAACCCGATAGCTGCAAAAGCAGAAGAAAAGGCTGCACAGATCAATGCAAAATAATTACCGCTAATCACAAGCGGAGGCATACCATAAATCAACGGCAGCAGGTACATGCCCGTGATGATCATCAATGCCAACTGGATAAGGCAAATAGAGGCATAAACAACAATCTTTCCCCAAAGAATGGTTAAATACTTTACAGGTAGTGTTCGTATACGGTTGTATGTGCCCTCGTTGCGCTCTGTAAGCATACTTCCTGCAAGCGGAATAACAATAAAAAACATTGCAAACAAAGCAAAGGCCGGGACATTATTCTGAACAAGCGTGGGTTTGATCACCGCATTCTGGCCTTGCGCATAATTTTCATCAATATCAATAAGGTTGTCATTTTCAAGGTCATCGTTAAATTTTATTCCCTTCCGGATATCTTCCGTCATATCAAATTTAACTTCACGAGGTTTGGCATCAATATGAAAATCTTCAGGCAGGTACTCACCCATCCTGATTTTGAGTTCTTCAGTAAAAACGCCCTCCATGACGCCGAGCTGCTCCAAAAGGTAATTTTTTATCGGCTGCTGCAACTGCGAATTTAATTCCCTGGGCAAAGTCTCAAAGAATGAATTCAAAATGATTTTTATCTCTACTGACAGTATCAGGCGTTGGAGCGAGCTGGTCACGGCATTTTTATAGGAATCGCGGGTTGCAGGATCATAAAAAATACTGACAGTTTTTACTTCTTCATTTATAGTTTCTGCAGTATCAGCAATGCTGCCGCTGATAAAACTTTTGCGAATCCGTTTTCTGGCTTTTTCTTTGGCAAATTCTGTTGCGCCCTTATTGATAACAATACCAACCTGATAATTTCCTGCCGCAATTTCATTCTGAGCTGTTTGGATATCCAGTACTTGGCCTTTAAACTCTTTAACAACATGAAAATATCCGGATTTGTGCAGGCCGTCTTCTATGGTTTTGCTCAGGTATTCATGGTCATTATCGATAAAAAGTATATCCGACTTATTATCATAAAGCTCTTTAAAAGCATTTTCCTGTGTCCCTGTAACGGCAAGTATCAGTACCATAGGCATCAGAAAAAGGATAATCAGCCCGGGGATATCACGAATAACCTGAATAAATTCCTTTTTTACGATTGCCCAAAGTTGCCTCATATGCTAATCTCTTAATTCCCTGCCTGTTAGTTTTATAAATACTTGTCCCAGGTCGCTGCAACCCGGATTGTTGTTAATAAGATCCGAAGGTTTACCGTTTGCAATTATTTTTCCGTCATCAATGATCGTCACCCTGTTACAAAGATTTTCGGCTTCTTTCATATAATGCGTGGTGTAGATAATTGTCTTGCCTGTTCCGTTAAGTTTCTGAAGATATTCATAGATCAGGTTCATTGATTGGGCATCAACACCCAGGGTTGGCTCATCGAGAAAAATGATCTCAGGGTCATGTATAAGCCCTGTTACTAAGTTGGCACGCCGCTTTATCCCGCCTGAACAGTTAGCGATGCGTTTCCCGGCATGATGTTCAAGTTGCAAAACACTTATATATTCGTCGATCTTGTTTTTTAGAATTTTGCCCGACAAGCCATGCATTTCGCCGAAAAAAGCCAGGTTTTCTTTTACCGTAAGTGTCGGATATAATGCTATCTCCTGAGGAATCAACCCAATAAACGGGTTTATCTGACGGTAATGTTTTCCAATATCTATATCGTTTACCAACACACCACCTTCATCAAACTTTAACAAACCGCAAATGATGGAGATCAGGGTGGTTTTTCCGGCTGCATTCGGGCCAAGTAGTCCGAAAAATTCGCCTTTAGCAATGTCCATGTCAACTCCCTTCAATATTTCATCAGGGTTGCCTTTATAGGTTTTTTTCAGGTTGAAAACTCGAATAACAGCAGACATATGTTAATAAAAAAGAGTGCAAATTTACTGTTTTTTAGGTGTAATGATAATAAAAGAAACAAAAACTATACGAAAGCGTTGACACCAAAGAAAAAAAACTTTCTCACCATTATTTTGGTTGCACACCGTAATTTTACTGGGAGATTGTGCATCTTCCATCCTTTGACACTGCCTGACAGGGAAGAATTCATTATTTTCGAATAATAGATGATTTAAAAATACAGATCGTCAATTTTCTTTCTGACCATTTGTATTTCTAAGCCTTGCAGCAATAATTTCTTCAATTAGCACGACCGTTTCATCCGAGGCATTATGTTTCTGAAAATCCCGGCTTATCCGCCCGGCATTTTCTTTATAAACAGGGTTTGAAAAAATTTCCTTAACGGCTTTACGTATCTTTTTTGGTTTAGGATAACCGGTTCCCAGATTAATGCCCACCTTAAAATAATTAATCCTTGCTGCAATTTCAGGTTTGTCTTCCGAGTTGCTGGCAACCACAAGCGGAACACCGTAATTCAATGCGGTAATCACTCCTCCAAAACCTCCGTTGGTGATCATTAGGTCTACCTTTGGTAAGATCAAGGCATAGGGCATGAATTCTTCGATAAAAATATTTTCCTGCTGGAACTGAGATCTCAGGTCTTCCACGAACTCTTTCCCGGTAGCAACCAGAATCTGCACATCAAGACCTTTCAAGGCTTCCAGGGCGGGGATGATCAGTTTCTCGTAGTTATCAATATTGACAGAACCCTGGGTAATAAAAATGACAGGTTTCCCGGCATCCAGTTTATTCAGCCAATCATAAACCCTGTGATTTGTATATTCAGGAATAACCGGGCCAACAAAACGAACCTGACAAGGAAGTTTTTTCCAATTGAACTCAAAAGCCTGTGTATTGAATTTGACAAAGAGCCGGCTGATAAAAATATTGTTTATCAGAAAAAAACGTTTCATGGGACGCAACCCGATCTCCTTGCGCAACCGGTCTATATAGCGCTGCACGCCGCCAAAAAATATTCTTGTCGTCATCCAGTTAACGATCCTGTTACGGTGTATTCCGTATTGATCGGTTCTCGGATAAATGCCCGCACCGGGGAAAGGCACTTCATCATCATAGTAAAACAATGGGGAATTACAGTAAACCACCCAGGGCAGCTTTTTACTTTCTGCATAAGGAATGGCCCCTGTAAACCACTCATCGGTTAACAGAATCTCTGCCGGAAACGCCCTTAGTATCTCCCTTAAATCCAGGTACTGGCCTAACATGTTATCGTAAAAAATATGCTTGATATAAAACGAAGAATGCCTCAGCAGGCTTTTTTCCGGCAATTTGGGAAACTCTGTTTTTATGGTGCTGTCATGAAAATCGCGGGCTTCTTTAAACGGATAAAACTTCGCTCCGGTAGCTTCAATTTGCTGGCGGTAATTTTTTCCGCTGTACCAGCATACCTCATGCCCGGCTGTAATAAGCCGTTTTGCCAGAGGGACTGCAGGATTTACATGGCCTGATAAAGGAACCGATGCGATGAGTATTTTTGCCACTGATTGATTAGAGCGGGTAAAATTATAGAAAATTGTGTAAAAAAAACGTTTGCAGTATATTAACTTTCTAATTTAACAAAAGTTGTTTCATATAAAAATAAGAAGTTCAGTTCACTCAAATATTTCTGATTAAACCATCAAGCGCTTCCATTGTCTGCATTTTCTAAAAAAACTTACCTTTGCCTACTTTTATAATGAAAATTCTTTTAGTCAACCCGCCCCGTTCGCCGGAAAATAAAATTCTGGAATATGCTCCGGCAGAAGCAAAACACTTCATTCATAAAAAGCTGGTAGGTCCGCCACTCGGGCTGTTGACTATTGCCGCCGCGGTCAAAGATTTCGATGTCAGCCTTGTTGACCTTAAAGGCGAATACGATCTTTTGCCCGATTCTCCTCCCCTTGCCCAACTTATCAGGTCTTATCTTGAAGCGCTGAAACCCGATATCGTCGGCGTAACGTTTATTGCTTCGGAATTTCCTTACGGGGTTGAAATTTTTCGTGAAGCCAAGAAATTCAATCCGCAAATACTTACTGTTGCCGGCGGCTTACACACGGTACTTTCATTAAACGATTTTGCTTTACCCGAGGTTGACCTTGTCTGCCCCGGCCAGTCGGCTGATATTTTCAGGGAAGTCGTGATTGCGCATTCGCAGAATAAAGGTTTCGGGCATATCGGCGGCTTGTATATCAGCAAAGACAATATGCTGCAACCCACAAAACCTACGCGTCCTAAGTGGAATGCCGCCAACGAAGACTTTATCATTCCAGACCGCAGCCTGCTGAAACGCTGGTTCAATACCTATATCGTGGGAGGCCGGCCAGTGCCTGCAACTTATATATTTACCTCGCTGGGATGCCCTTACGAATGTTCTTTTTGCTCGATTTGGCCTCAGTTCGACAAGCATTTTTATCAACGCCGGATGGAAAGTATCATCGAAGAACTGAAACAAATTCCTGAATACAGGATCGTGCGGTTTGCCGATGCTAACACCATCGTGGATGTGGATTTTATCAGCAAACTTTTTGACCGTATCATCGAAGAAGGTATTGACAAGGAATATGTAATGGATATACGCTTCGATACCACCGTGAAATATCCATGGCTGATAGAAAAACTGGCAAAAGCAGGTTTGAAAGTAGTCATTTGCGGCTTCGAATCTTTCCGCGACGAAGAATTAAAAAAATATCATAAATCATCTTCTGCATCGCTGATCAAAGAAGCCATCAATATTTTTGACCGTAATGGCATCATGCTACGGGGTAATTACGTCATTCCCAACGATTACACTGAAGATGATTTTAAGGCACTTTCCGATTATGCAGCCTCGCATCCCGTGGTATACGCCGGATACACCATCCTGACCCCGATGCCGGGAACGGTTTTTTATAAAGAAATTTCACACGACATCATCGACCATGATCTGTCGAAATACAATTTCTTTAATAGTGTGCTAAGAACCACGCTGCCGCTTGAGACGTTCTATGAAAATGTCGGAAAGCTCTGGCTGATCAAAAAAGGGACGGACGTTATTTAAAAGGAAGTTCCAAATTCCAAGGTCCAAGACCCAAGCCCCAAATCATAAGCCCCAAGTCATAAGTCACAAGCCATAAACCACAAACCACAAGCCACAAGACTCAAATCATAGTCGGCAGTCCGCAGTCGCCAATCTTCAGCCTAACAGTCCAACAGTCTAACAGTCTAACAGTCTAACAGCCTAACAGCCTAACAGTCTAACAGCCTAACAGTCTTTCAGTCTAAAGCCTCCAATCTCTATTCCACCGCAGCACACTGCGAATTTTAATTACCAATCTTTAAATCACCTAAAAAATGTATTTTTGTATACCTGCATTCTGTAATGAAACACGTAAGAAATTACCTTATATCGCTGTTACTGTTCAATTTTTCAACTTTGGTTTTTTCCCAGAACCACACCCAATCGCTGCGCGGTACTGTTACAGACAAAATCACAAAATATCCGCTTCCCGGAGCTAATGTCATCATTCTTGAGAGCAGCCCGCTGATAGGCACCGTAAGTGATACTTCAGGGTACTTCTGCATTCAAAATATTCCGACAGGAAGAATAAGCATCAAGATCAGTTATTTGGGATATTCTGATGTTGTCTTTTCGGATATTGAGATCCTTGGTTCCAAAGATCTGGTACTCGATGTGGAGCTTGAAGAAAAAGCTTTTCAGGGCAAAGAAGTCGTCATTACTGCCCAGGGCGACCGGACGACCCCGATAAATAAAATGGCTACGGTAAGCATACGCAGATACACCACCGAGGAGTCCGGCCTTTTTGCCGGCACCCGAAACGACGTGTCGCGCATGGCTGCTAACTATGCCGGAGTGAAAGGCAGCGGGGATGCCCGCAACGACATCATCATCAGGGGCAACTCTCCTGCCGGCCTGCTGTGGAGGCTCGACGACGTGGATATCCCCAACCCCAACCACTTCGCAGCTTTTGGAACCTCCGGAGGCCCTGTGGGAATATTCAGGAACTACCTCCTGCAGAATTCAGATTTTATCACAGGCGCTTTCCCTGCCGAATACGGTAACGCTCTTTCAGGGGTGTTCGACCTGAGATCGGTCAACGGGAGTAGCGAACGTCACCGGTTCTCTTTTCATATCGGTTTTGACGGCATCGGTGCAGGCGCCGAAGGCCCAGTTAAACGAAGCAAAGGAAGCTCGTTTTTTGTTGATTACCGCATCTCTATGCTTGACCTGTGGGCTAAAATGGACGTACAGATGGGCACTGGCAACGGCGTTCCCCGGTACCAGGACATGTTTTTCAAGGTCGTCCTCCCAAAAACGAAGATCGGGAACCTCACCGTATTTGGCTATGGAGGCATGAGTTATATTAAATTCGCCGACAGCGAAAGAGACACAACAAAAAACAGAATTGACATGTACGGCACTCGGGGCTGGAACATGACCAACCGATCAAACCAGGCAGTGATAGGGGTTTCAGATCATTTCCTGATCAGTAAATCGAGCTACTTCAAGTTTACCATAGCAGCAACATACCATGATTTCACGTTTTATCATGATTCCGTAACGCCTGCAACAAGAGAAACATTCCCTTACGAGGTCAGCGCTGACAGGGAATGCAAATTGCTGGGGAATATCTTTTTCATTCATAAATTCAATTCCAGGCATAACATAAAAACTGGCATCAAAGCATCGCTCTTACACAACGACATAAGAGACAGCATTTTCGATCCGGACATAGCTTTATATATCCGACACAACGATTACCAGGGTTATTCCGCTTTATTTCAGGCATATGCAGACTGGCAGTTCAGGATTAGCGAGAACTTCACGATGAACTTCGGAGTTCACGGACAATTATATTCATACAGCAAAGATTTTTCCGTTGAACCTCGCCTGGGGCTTAAATGGGATGTTGCCCCCCTGCACAGCCTGAGTTTAGGTTTTGGAATGCACAGCCAGATGATACCCGCCACCATATTTTTCAGCCAGGAACAACTCAGCGACAACGCATACAGACTAAGCAACGACAGGCTTGGATTTTCACGCAGCCTTCATGGTGTCCTCGCTTACGACTGGAATGTTACCGAAAATACACGATTGAAAACAGAAGTCTATTATCAGTATTTATACAATATTCCTGTGGAGGCCACACGCAGCAGCAGTTATTCCCTGCTGAACGAAGGCGCCAGCTTTGATGTGACAGCCCCGGATAACCTGCATAACACAGGCACCGGATATAATTACGGCATAGAACTGACGGCTGAACGCTTTCTGTCGAAAGGATTTTACTACCTGGGCACCGCATCTTACGCGATATCAAAATACAGGGGCAGCGACAAGGTTTTACGCAAGACGGCTTTCAACGGTGGTTATAACCTCAACCTGCTCGGAGGAAAAGAATTACGTTTTAAACCGAAGAAAAACAAACCCTCCAAATCAAATAAATCTCTCACCATTAGCCTTAAGACAACAGTTGGATCAGGGCGTTATTATACACCGGTAAATGAAATTGCTTCCTATGCCGCACAGGAAACCATTTACTATGACGAACAGGCTTTTTCCGAGCAATTACCGATATATTCCCGCACCGATTTTAAAATAGCCTACACAATGAAAGGCCGTAAAATTTCGTTGGAATGCTCTCTGGAGATATCTAACATCTTTAACCAGAAAAATATTTGTTACATTGCCTTTGATAAAAATTCAGGTAAGGCCTATAATGCTTATCAGATGGGAACTATGCTCGTGCCTCAATACAGGCTTATTTTTTGAAAAAATGATAAAGTGACCTTAGAAAAAAAGATATAAGATAAATATGGACAAAAAGGCAATAAAACTATTTTATATCTTATTGATCTTAAATATGATCATAAGGTTTCTTATCGCTTTTTTTACGGATTTAGGTATCGACGAAGCTTATTATTTCGCATACGGACTATATTGGGAATGGAGCTATTTTGACCATCCCCTGATGGTTGGCTTACTGGCCAAGGCCTCCACATATGTTTTTGGCAGTAGTACAGCACTGGAATTAAGAGCATTAACTGTAATAATCGGCACGGCAAACTTGCTGTTGGTTTATCAGGTGGCAAAAACAATAAAAGACAGGCTGACCGGGTTTTACGCAGCCTTATTATATTCGGCGTCCTTCTATGGCTCGGTCATTTCAGGCTCGTTTATTTTGCCTGATAATCCCTTAATTTTCTTCTGGTTATTATCAATTCTTTTTATTGTAAAATTCCTGCATTCCGGAAAGCCGGCATTGCATTACATTTTTTTCTTCGGTGTCGCTGCCGGGTTGGCCTTTCTTTCAAAATATTCAGCTTTGTTCTTATGGTTCGGCATGCTGTGTTTTGCCGTTAAAGAAAGGAAATTACAAATCCTGAAAAAACCCCACATTTACATTTCAGCCCTTATATCTGTTTTGCTATTTTTACCTGTTATCTTATGGAATTACAACCATGCTTTTACCAGCTTTTCTTTTCATAGCAACAGAATTGGACTCGAGAACCTTTCATTTAAATTTGATTATTTCGCCACGGAACTATTCGGACAAATATTCTATCACAACCCTGTAAATATTTTTATCATCATATCCTGTTTCCTTTACCTTTTTAAGCATAAAAAAAGCTTCAGCGAGCCCACTGTTACATTTTTACTTTTTATCAGTTTGCCTGTCATTGTTGCCACTTTAGGTATTTCATTTTTCAACAGGACTCTGCCCCATTGGAGTGGCCCGGGGTATATCGGATTGATAATTTTTTCTGCCGTTGTTCTAAGACAAAAATATTCGGAACGCATTGAAAAAGCGGTAAGGCCCGGGCTTTTCAGCAAT
>CAZMPB010000023.1:3801-30826 GCA_964567775.1 uncultured Bacteroidales bacterium | reverse complement strand
CATTAAAGCACCGTAGGTGCGAAATTATAAATGAACAGATTTAACCGGACAACAGGGAATATTAATAGAAACAGAATGTAATGAAAAATTTATTTAATACACGGAATTATGTTTTATTGTTAATAATAACCTTTGCATTATTATTAAGATTAGCAGGACTGAACTGGGGGCTTCAAAATAATGAGCTTAATGTACCCAGATATAGTAACCATATCGATGAAATAAATGAGATTTCTGGTTGCACAGATATAGATTATGCACAAAAAGCTAATGGCGGTACCCTTATGACTTATTTATGGAAAGGGAATGCTTTTATGTTAAAACAGTTGGGGTTATTACATATATCCACATATCCACTTACGGCTTATGATGAGGGTTATGCAGATTTTACATTTTATGGCAGGTTACTCATAGTTCTTTTTGATTTAATATCGTTATTACTGGTTTATTTTATAGTTAAAAAAATTACACGCAGTATTTTAAGCTCGTTAATAAGTGCTTTAATTTTTGCAATTATTCCTTTTGAAATATTACAAAGCAATTATATGACTCCTCATGTAGCTTCAAATACATTTTTATTACTTACAATTTACCTCTCCTTATTTATTTGCGGCAATAAAAAGTTTTTTCTTTTTGCAATAATTGGAATTGTAGCAGGGTTGAGCGCTGCAATTAAATACACATTTCTAATCAACATTATAATTCCTTTGTTGTTTTTTTATTATGAACGATTTTCTACTATTCAGGAAAAAAAATTCGCTCCTATAATATCCATTATTTTTAATAAGAACGTTTTTATCATGTTGTTTTTTCTGATTGTTGGACTCTTTATCGGGAATCCAAACTTGTTTTTAAATTTTAATTCCTTTAGAGATGCAATAATATATCAAAATGGGTGGTCCCAACACATATCAAACAGTTCTTATTTGATAAAAATAATTAGAATCCGGGAATATTTCACCTGGATAATACCGGCAGGAGTTTCTTTCTTATGGTTGTTGTTTTATCCGGCATGTATTTATTCATTATTTTTAAAAAAGTACTTAAAATACGTTATACCATTGGCGATATATGCAATTATATATATCATTCCAATGATATTATTTTATCCTTTTGAAGCAATCAGGGTTGCTTTGCCTTTATTCCCAATTTTTACGATAATAACAGGTATCGCGATAAGTCAAATTCTAAGACAGTTTTCCAACAATAAAACCATCTTATATCCTTTTATCGGTTTTTTAGGTTTTGTTTTAATTTTTGTTTCCATATTCAGCTTTTCAGTAGTAAAATCTTTGGGAAATAAAAAAAAGGACACCTTTGTTCAGGTATTTGATTATTTTAATGATAACCTGCAGAATAAACAATCAAAAATTGCAATATTAGCCCCTAATTTTACATATAAAAAGAATTTTACCAATCTCTTTAAAGCATTAACTGACAAAAACATTACTATTTATTATAGCGATTATTATGAACAAAATCATAGTGAAAGTACATTCAGTGACGTTAACTATAATAAAATTAAAAACGACAGTGTTGATTATGTGATTCTTTGTGAGTATTATTGCCAATTTAATGAAAAAGTTAAACGTCAAATAGATAGTTTAACCAAGAATAATGCTTTTATTTTAGAAAAAAAATTTATTAATGATATTAATTTTAATTATTTCTATTATGAATATATAAAATATTGGCCGGGAGATTTCGCGTATCCATTTCCGGTATTTTATTTATTGAAATCAAACAGGAAATAATTAATCTGCCTGATTTCTGAGAAAAATATTGTTGTTAATGATTAAATAATGATAAGCTACCTGAATTTATTATACCAATTCTTAATATAAATTAGTCCAGAGGCTAATTTATATTATAGAATGGTAAATGCCGATCGTAAATATGTTTAGTCCAAGAATTTGGACTATTACATATTGAGTATCGGTATTAATCCAGATTTCTGTTGACTTATCTTTATGCCAATAAATAAAAACAAAATGATGAATTAGAATACCATGCTTTTTAACTCTATCGACTTTGCAATATTTTTCCCCTTAGTTTTCATTATCTATTGGTTTGTTGTAAGCCGGAATTTAAAACATCAGAACCTATTTATTGTCGCGGTAAGTTTAATGTTTTATGGATGGTGGGACTGGCGTTTCCTTGCATTGTTGTTTTCAAGTTGTGTTATTAATTATTTTATCGGGCGGCTGCTGTCGGTTCAGGAAAAAAGATCAAAGCGCAAACTGCTCTTAGCTTCCGCATTGTTGTATAATTTAGGACTCCTGCTTGTATTCAAATACCTCAACTTTTTTATTGGCAGCTTTTCTTCCGCTTTTACGTTTCTCGGGGTCAATATTTCCGGCAATTCCTTGAATATCGTGCTACCCGTCGGCATCAGCTTTTTCACTTTTCAAGCGCTGGGTTACATCCTGGAAGTTTACCGCGGAAATGTAAAGCCTACTAAAGATTTCATCAACTTTTCGGCTTTTGTCAGTTTCTTTCCGCTCATATTGGCAGGGCCCATCGAAAGGGCTAATCACCTGCTGCCACAGTTCTTTCAAAAAAGAGTTTTTGATTATTTAAAAGCTACCGATGGGCTGAGGCAAATTCTGTGGGGACTTTTTAAAAAAATCGTTATCGCAGATAATTGTGCTGAAATTGTCAACACCATCTTTAATAACTCTGCCGAGGGTACTTTGTACAGTGGTATTACTTTGGTTTTAGGCGCTTTGTTATACGCAATTCAGATCTATGCGGATTTTTCGGGATATTCCGATATCGCGATCGGGGTTTCCAGATTATTGGGGTTCGACATTAAACGGAACTTTAATTTCCCATACCTATCATTAAGTGTTGCCGATTTCTGGAGACGCTGGCACATCTCACTTTCATCATGGCTGCGCGATTATTTATTTACACCGATGTCAATAAAGCTGCGTAACTGGGGAATGACGGGAGTTGTTTTTTCGCTCTTTGTAACATTTCTTCTATGCGGGCTGTGGCATGGCGCAAATTACACCTTCATCATCTGGGGCGGACTACACGGCCTTGCTTTGGGCTGGGATGTGATTTCAACCAGAACCAGAAAAAAAATCCGTAAAAAAGCAAATCCCGCTTTGTATAATTTCATAAGCTGGTCTATCGCTTTTGTGTTCATTGTTTTTACCTGGATCTTTTTCAGGGCAGACAACATGGGGCATGCCGTCAAATATGTTCATGATATGCTTGCGGGGCTTGCTTACAGTTGGGGGTATATACAAACAACTGATCTGATTTATTCGGAAATTTCTCTTTTTATGGCGATACTGTTTTTTGCCTATATCGAATGGTGTGGCCGTGAACAACAATATGCTATTGAGAAACTGTGGCATAAGCAGAAAAGGCCTTTGCGATGGGCAATGTATATTGCGCTTATTTTTGCAATGGTTTTCTTGGGTGGAAAAGAACAACAATTTGTATATTTTCAATTTTAACAATGAGGAAATTTCTTAAAACAGTATTCTTTTTTGCATTAACAGTACTTATTCTGTTCATGCCGCTGCTTATAACATACATAATTTTAGACCCATTCAAGGTTGTTATGACTTATGATACTTATTATGATCCAAATGCAAATGGCTGGGTTAATATAAATAAGGACTATATAAGTACGACTACTTTTAAAAAGAACTATAAAAAAGAAAATTACGACTCATTTATTTTGGGGAATTCCCGCTCAAATTTTTATATGATCTCTGATTGGGAAAAATATTTGCCTTCAAATAGCAATTGTTTTCATTTTGATGCAAACAACGAATCATTATATGCCCTGCATAAAAAACTTGTATATATAGACGGAAAAGGATCAGATATAAAGAATGTTTTACTAATATTGGACTACGCAACGCTTGTCCAGGACAACCCAAGGTCAGGACATCTGTTCATGATATCGCCTGAGTTAGAAAATAACCGCAACTTTATTGATTTTCATTTAACTTGTTTCAGGGATTTTTTAACTCCCAAATTTCTTTATACTTATATTGATTTTAAAATTTCCGGTGTAGTTAAGCCATACATGAAGGATGGCTTAATGTTATTAGATAAATACCATAGTTCTGATACCCGTTCAAATGAATCTGAGTTCGCCCGGAATTTAGAAGAAATGATAAGCCAAAACAAATATTATACAACGGAAATATTATCGTCATTTTATAAGAGAGATACAATAGTGAAATATTCACCAATAGCTATCAAAGAAAATCAAAGGGTTATATTATATGACATTTTTAAGATTTTTAAAAAACACAAAACTAATTACAAAATAATAATCAGCCCTTTATACAACCAAATAAAAATCAATCAAAATGATCTTCGTTTCCTTATTATTTTGTTTGGAGTAAATAATGTACACGATTTTTCCGGAATAAATAAATTTACCAAAGACTATAAAAACTACTATGAAACATCTCATTATCGGATACATGTAACAAAAGAGATTTTACATGAAATATATATGAAAAAATAAAGCGCTTATCATTGCCAGGTTGCTGCCATTTAATAACCCTGTTTTCCTAAGATATTTCGGTGGCGGGATGTGTTTTTTTTTATATTTTTGTAACCAATTTTAAGGCCTATGGAAGCAAAACAGGAAAACTGGACGGAAGTCATCAAACCAAAAAAAGGAATTTTTGACCTTCGACTCTATGAATTATGGCAGTACCGGGACTTGCTCCTGCTGTTGGTTCGCAGGGATTTTGTCTCGGTTTACAAACAAACCATACTTGGCCCCTTATGGTACCTGATGCAGGCTTTGTTTACAACGATAACGTTCACCATCATATTCGGAAAGGTTGCCAAACTACCTACAGACGGTGTTCCCCAACCCCTGTTTTATATGGCCGGCATCGTTTGCTGGGGATATTTCTCGCAATGCCTGAACAAAACATCCAACACGTTTACGAGCAATGCCGGGATATTCGGCAAAGTATATTTTCCGCGATTAACCGTGCCTGTTTCGATCGTGATTTCCAACCTGGTGGGTTTTGGCATACAGTTGCTGATGTTTCTGGGATTTCTAATTTATTATTATTTTCAGGGGATGCCGGTCAATATTAATACCGCCTTATTGCTTTTCCCGATATTAATTATTTTAATGGCCGGGATGGGGCTTGGCTTTGGCATTATCATCTCTTCATTAACTACCAAATACCGCGATCTGCAATACCTTGTCGGATTTGGGGTGCAACTGCTTATGTATGCCACGCCTGTGATTTTTCCCTTATCTTTTTTTGGAGGGAAATTGCATACGCTTATGTTGCTGAATCCCATGACATCCATAGTGGAAACTTTTAAATATGCTTTTTTAGGTTCCGGAGCTTTTAGTTGGTTTTATCTTGGATACAGTGCCGTATTCACAATAATAGTACTTTTTATCGGAGCCCTTTTATTCAACAGGGTTGAAAAATCTTTTATGGATACTGTTTGATTGTTCGTTAAGACATTAATGTGCAAATAACAATCATCAAATACAAATTACAAACAGAAAAAAATGTCCATAGTTATTCAAGTAGAAAATATCAGCAAGCAGTATCGTCTGGGGATGGTAGGCACGAATACCATAAGGGATGATGTCAGCCGTTTATGGGCACGCATGCGTGGCAAAGAGGACCCAACGCTTAAAATAGGAGCTTCTAATATCCTTACTAAAAACCAATCAGTAAATACAGGCCTAAGGTCAGACTATGTTTGGGCATTGAAGGATATTAATTTCTCATTAAAACAGGGCGAGATACTTGGTATCATTGGAAAAAACGGCGCCGGTAAATCCACCTTGCTGAAAATATTGTCAAAAGTAACATCCCCCACTACAGGCAAGGTCAAAGTAAAAGGCCGTATCGCGAGCCTTCTGGAAGTAGGCACAGGATTCCATCCAGAACTCAGCGGCAGGGAGAACATCTTTTTGAACGGTGCAATATTGGGGATGACCAAAACGGAAATCCGAAGCAAGTTTGATGAAATTGTTGGTTTTTCGGGCGTGGAAACATATATCGATACACCCGTAAAACGATACAGCAGCGGCATGTATGTGCGCCTAGCTTTTGCTGTTGCCGCACATCTTGAACCCGAAATACTTATTGTTGATGAGGTTCTGGCGGTGGGTGATGCAGAGTTTCAGAAAAAAGCACTGGGAAAGATGCAGGAGGTAAGTGCCAGCGGCGGCAGGACCGTATTATTTGTAAGTCATAATATGGCCGCGATAAGTTCCTTAACAAATAAATCTATTTGTTTAGCTAACGGGAAAATCATAAAATCAGGAATAACACAGGAGGTAATCAATTATTATTTAAATGAAAATTCACCTATTAAAGGTGATTATGTTGCTCCAGCAAATCCATTGAAACCAAATTTTACTAAAATTAGTTTGCAACCATCCGAATCAAATGGAATACACAAAAATGGAGAAGATTTAATTGTTGATCTTGATGTGAATATGCCTTATGAATCAGAAGGAATGGCTGTATCAATTCAGATTTTTTCAGAAAAAGAAATTCCGATTATTTATGCCTATATTTTTGACACTGAAAATCAAGTATTAAGAACAAGCGGGATCCACCACCTTAGGTGCACTCTACCAAATTGCAAGCTATATCAGGGTAATTATTATTTAAAGGCTCATCTTGCTGAAAGTAGGGGCAGAAACAAATTTGATGAAGTTGACAAGATTTGTTCTTTCGAAGTAATTATACTTGATGACCTTATTGAATGGGGTTGGCAGAAAAACGTTTGCATTTATTTTCAAGAATTCTACTGGACCTTTTAAAAAAAACATTAATTACCTTTTCAAATTAAATAATATGCGAGAAGAAAACATAAGAAGATTAAGTTCGCATGAGATATCCCTTAACAACATTCATTATTTAGTATATAAGTCATATCATTCTGATTTGTTCTATAGTCTCAGGAAATATGCAAAACTAAGATTACTTGATATTGGATGTGGAAATAAACCTTATCAAGATATTATTACATCACAAATTGATGAATATATCGGATGCGATATTGTGCAGTCCAGCGAGAATAAAGTTGACATAATATGCGAAGCCACTGATATTCCCATACCAGATAAAAGTTTTGACACCGTGATTTCGACACAGGTAATTGAGCATATCGCCGATCATCAGCTTATGATTAATGAATCATACAGAATTCTTAAACCCGGAGGATATTTGATAATTTCAGGTCCAATGTATTGGCCTTTACATGAAGAACCATATGACTTTTTCCGTTTTACTAGATATGGCTTCAGGCATATTCTAATAAAAGCTGGGTTTTCAATAGAAGAGGAGCTTGCAAATGGTGGTAAATGGGCTTTATGCGGACAGGTCTTTCTACATGCCCTTTATCCGGAATTGGATCATCATAAGTCTATAAGATGGAGAGTTTTTAGAAAGATTTTTTATTTTCTTGGCGGCATTCGTTTTGTAAATAAGATATTTGCCGAGTTGGATGAAAAACATTTGGATAAGACCAATACAATGAACTATGTTTTTGTCGCAAAAAAAATATAAAAATGACTACATGTAATAATTTTGAATATAACGAAGAGTTCTATAGTGTTATCACACCTTCTGCCATTAACTCTGCAGAAGAAATTATTCCAATGATAATTAACTTAGTTCGGCCCCAATCAGTTATTGATATTGGTTGTGGAATTGGTGCATGGCTATCTGTATGGGATAAATTTGGTATTAAGGATTATGTTGGTGTTGACGGTAATTATATAAACACTGCCAGATTATTGATAGATAGAAATAAATTTCTTCCGAAAAATCTGGAAAGAGGTTTTTCAATGACTCGGAAATTTGATCTTGTAACAAGCCTTGAAGTGGCAGAACATCTTAACAAGGATACTGCAGAAAAATTTGTTGAAACATTGTGTAATTTGGGAAATGTAATTCTTTTTTCTGCTGCAATACCTGGTCAAGAGGGAACACATCACCTAAATGAGCAGTACCCATCATACTGGAACAAATTGTTTATGAAAAACGATTTTATTCTCCTTGATTGTATTCGCAGTAAAATATGGACAAATGAAAAAATAGATTTGTGGTATAGACAAAACATTTTACTTTTTGTAAAAAAGGTCTATTTAAATTCATCTAATGAGTTGAATTTGAAAGCAATTCATACAGATGAAAATTTCATAGATTTAGTACACCCACAATATTTTAATTATAAAAGCAATAAAGTAATTTATTATGAAAATTTATTGAATCATACTATCCGTCAAAAAAAACATTCAGCGTTTCTGGGTTTCTATGATAAGCTAAAAAGAAAAATAAATTCTTTTTATAATTTATTAAAAAGGTATGTGGGCGCTAATAGCTAATTTTTTTTAAAATAAATGAAAAAACCATTGATTTCAATTGTTATACCATGTTATAATCACGGTCAATATATTGATGATGCTATTAAAAGTGTGGAAGAGTATTTTAATGATAATTATGAAATAATTATCATTAATGACGGTTCAACAGATGAATATACAAACGCCCGTTTAATTGAATTAAAAAATGAAGGGTATAACGTTATATTTCAGGAAAATCAAGGGCTAAGCAAAACAAGAAATAATGGAATAAGAATAGCAAAGGGTAAATATATACTTCCTTTGGACGCTGACAATAAAATAAAGCCCGAATATATTATCCGTGCAATTGAAATATTAGATAAAAATTCGGAATTTTCTGTGGTATACGGCGATGCTGAATTGTTCGGTGACAGAGAGGGCCGAAAGAGTATTGGGGCTTTTGATATTAAAAGATTATTGAATGAAAATTTTATTGATGCTTGTGCTGTTTTCCGAAAATCAGCATGGGAGAGATGTGGCGGTTATAATTCAAACATGATTTATGGTTGGGAAGATTGGGATTTTTGGTTGAACCTTTTTGAAATGCATTTCAAGTTTTATTATATCCCTGAAGTTGTCTTTTTATATAGGTTTAGAGAAAATTCTATGATGAGACTCATGGATCATGAAAAACAAAAATACCTGCGAAATATTATTTTTCTTAATCATTTAAAACTTTATGCTAAATATCATTTTATTCCAAAAGGAATATATAAATTGGAAATAAAAATTACAATAAAAGTTTGGTTTTGGTATTTCCTTTATAATCCTCCTATCAATAAAAGAAATTCTGCTCTTCTTTATTCTCTGATAAAAATTGCTATTCGTCAAAAAATAGCAAAAAAACATCCTGAAATAAGTATAAATAATCCATTATGGAATTCGTTTAAATATATTTTAAAGAAAAAAACTCAATTTCTGAAGTCCTAATCATAATTTCGTAATATAAACATGACAGATGACTCAGACGGTTTCAGAAGTGTATTTTAATCGGACATATGAAAAAAAAATATTAAATAAAAAAAATTGCTAAAATAACAGGAGTAACCGGGCAAGACGGAGCATATCTGTCGGAGCTATTATTAAAAAAAGATTATATCGTTCATGGAGTAAAAAGGCGGAGTTCCCTGTTTAACACCGACCGTATCGATCACCTTTAACACGATCCGCACGATAAATCCATAACATACAAATTGGGAGTTTTTTTAATCAGACCGTTCAGATTTATTAAACACCTCGTAAAACCTGCAACAAACTAAAGATTTCAAAACCACCAGTAAATATGATTATTAATATCATATTAAATTTTTTATAAATCTTTTTAAGAGGTAAATCAGACTAAATTTGAATTATTCATAATAATAAAAATGAAAAAAATTGCTTTAATAAAAGGACATCTGGACGGAAGTCATCAAACCAAAAAAAGGAATTTTTGACCTTCGCCTGAATGAATTATGGCAATACCGGGACTTACTTGTTTTATTGATTCGCCGGGATTTTGTTTCTGTTTATAAACAAACCATTCTTGGCCCCCTGTGATAAGATAAATTTTAAATAATATCAGGCACATTAGCAAACTCTGTTTTTATTACACGTTTTTGTGAAATACTATCCATAATTTATATATTTTTGTGAAAAATACAGACATGATTATTAAACGACAAAAATATGTAACATCTATTGAAAAAGCTATTAAGAACGTTCCTATTATTATATTAATTGGAGCAAGGCAGGTTGGAAAAACCACATTAATGAAAAATCTTGAATTTAAAGGCAAAACTTTGCTATTAAATGGACAAGATGCTGAAGTTGCCGAGCTTTTTCAAAAATTATCAATTATCGAAAATTATCTTGCGTTATATCTCGGCAAGAAAATAACAGGTTGTCTTCAGATTGACGAGTTCCAATATATACAGGGCATTTCAACCATATTAAAACTTTTATCAGACAAATACACCGGTTTGAAAATAATATGCACAGGCAGTTCCAGCCTTGATATATTGCAAAAAGTTGAAGAATCGCTTGCCGGCAGGGTTAGGGTGATTGAAGTATTTTCATTATCGTTTGAAGAACATTTAAAATTTAGCAGTCCCGCCTTATATAAGTTGTACACGAAATATAACCAAGATACCGAGGATGTAATTGTAAACAGAAGTATTCCTGTTAAAATTAACGAATACCTTATTTTTGGGGGATTTCCACGAGTAAGCCTTGAAAACAACGAACAAGCAAAAATAGAATTATTAGACGATATATATAAAACATACCTGCTCCGCGATGTGCGAAGTTATGTTAAGAATGAGGACTTTGTTGGGTTTAATAAATTGTTGAAATTATTAGCCGCGCAAATAGGAAATCTTGTAAACTTAAATGAATTATCAAGAAGCAGCGGATTGACTCATCGTAAGTGCGAAGAATATATTTCGCTGCTCGAACAGATGTATATTATTATTTTGTTAGAGCCATACCAATCCAATAAAAGAAATGCTATAAAAAAAATGAAAAAAGTATATTTCTCTGATTTGGGTTTAAGAAATATTATTTATGGTAGCTTTCAGTCCATTGAAATGAGAACCGACAATGGAGCATTATTTGAGAATTTTGTTCTACTGGAATTGCTGCGCAATACAGGGAAACAAACACACATAAATTTTTTCAGAACCACCGATGGAACTGAAATTGATTTTATTTTAAACACGCTAAAAGAAACAATTGCAGCCGAAGTAAAATTTAAGCGATTAGAAAATCCGGTTTCTATAAAAAGTATGGATACTTTCTTTGATAATGATACTATAGGGAAAAGATATATTTTTAATAAAAATTTTAATTATACTATAAATAATAAAAAGTACATTCAAGCTTATTTAGCTGGGAAAATACAATTATAAGTTCGTCATAATAAGAAAATCTGTAATATTCACCCCATTGAAGCAGTTGAAAACAAAGAGATTCCTCATTCCGAACCCTGCCTGACTGTCTGGACGACAGGTCACGCCTGCCTGCCTGCCTGCCTGCCTGCCGAAACGGCAGTACAGGCAGGAAAGTGAGGAATCTTTTCTGTTCGTGAGACAAAAAAACATTCTGAACGACAAGCATATTAAGTCTTATATAATTTTCTTATAATATTTACTATGGGGTGAATGGTTACAAATTAAGAATTGGTATTATACCAAATTGAAATATCAAATAGTCCAATAGAACGTATTGATATTTCTCATTTGCCTTCCTGGCCGGCAGACAGGCCGATAGAAAAACAGTGTCGGGATTGTACTGATACAGTACCGTATCGGTATTGAACCCACTACGGGGTTCATATTTTGTTTATAATTTTTTTTCTAAAAATATTTTATCCCTCTGGGATAAAAGATGCAAGGCATTGTGCCAGAGGCACAAAACATTTTTAAAATTAACAGAAAGGGAAAATGTGTGCCGTTAGGCACACGACGTTTTTTTGCAAATTGGCGTTTGCGAAGCAGATAAATTTAGCTATTTGTGCTAAATAAATGTTATTTTGTTTCGTATATTTTACGAATATTATAGTATATTTGTAGAAAATATTTACAAATGAAATGAAAGACATATTAAAATCAATAATTAAGGAATCACAAGAAAAGGAAATATACGATATTAAACCCCGGCTGCTTAAAATACCTGTAAATCTTCCATTAATAGTAAGTTTGATAGGGGCAAGAAGAAGCGGCAAAACCTATTTGCTTTATTCTGTAATAAAACAACTTGTAGAAATTGGTATTCCCCGAAAAAATATTATTTATCTGAATTTTGAAGATGAGCGACTTAACATACAAACTCCCGATCTTGATTTAATTTTACAATCGTATTACGAACTTTACCCGGAAATTAAACCGGCTGATTGTTATTTTTTATTTGATGAAATTCAAAATATCGAAGGCTGGGAAAAATTCGTTAGAAGATTATTCGATACACAAACAAAAAAAATATTTATTACAGGATCAAATTCAAAACTTCTAAGTACTGAAATTGCAACATCATTGCGCGGGCGTACAATAACCTATACTGTTTTCCCATTAAGTTTAACCGAGTATTTGCAATTTAGAAATATTGAAATAGACTTGCATCATCCTCAGAAAAAAGCAAAACTTATAAACCACACAGCTCAGTTTATAAATAATGGAGGATTTCCCGAAGTAGTTAATTTCGAAAATGATATTCGTTTAAAAGTATTGCAAGGCTATTTTAACACCATGATTTATCGCGATATTATTGAGCGTTATAAAGTTTCTGATGCCATTATGTTGAAAATTTTTATAAAAAAAGTATTTGCCGGCATTGGGAAGCCACTATCCATAAATAAAATTTACAATGATTTAAGGTCAATGAACTATAAAGTAAGCAATAATTATTTGTATGATTTTGAAGAATATTGCAATACCATTTTTCTGGGAATATCTGTTCCGAAATTTCACTTTTCCGAAATAAAACAAGCAAAATCAGATAAAAAAGATTATTGCATTGATACTGGTTTGCTGTCAGCCATAGAATTTTCCACATCTGAAAACAACGGAAAACTACTTGAGAATATGGTGTTTTTAGAATTTATAAAAACCGGCTACGATGTATTCTACTATAAAGAAAAATACGAATGTGATTTTATTATAAAAAAAGAGAATAGACTGCTACCTGTGCAGGTGTCCTGGTTTTTAGAAAACGATAAAACCAGAGAACGTGAAATCCGGGGACTTGCCGAGGCTTGCAATAAAGTTAATTCAAAAGAGGGCGTAATAATTACCTTTGATCAAAAAGAAAGGTTTGTCCATCAGGGAATAAAAATAAAAGTCATCCCGGTTTATCAATATTTTCTTGAAAACAGTTTATAAATATCATATTAATGCTTAAAAACATAAGCCACAACAACCAAATCTTGCCATCATTATTTCAAGCCGGATTAATGACCCGTGCAATTATTTTTTGCACCCGATGATTTTTCGCAAATTAGCATTTCTGAGGCAAATATATTTAGGGTCTGCTGAAAAAGTCTGAGATGCGCCAGATTTGAGGCGACAAGACGAAGATGTATAAAAATACTTCGATCCGCCGCGGCGGAGATGGCAAAGAAGAAGATGGCGCGCATCAGGCTAATAAACACACACCCAACAAAACAATGCTGTAACAAAAAACATAAATTTATTACAATGAAATTAAAAAAAAATTATAGCCGTTGTTGTTGTTATTCATACTATTGAAATGCACAGTTATTCAATACATTTTATACAAAAACAGTGCATTTGTATTACATAAATGAGTGCATACAACATTAATAATGTGCGTGTTGTGTGTTTTTCAGCCGGCCCTATGTAAAAAAATTGTGTCGTTAGTCCGGCAGACCAACTTGGCAGGGTTGAACACTAATATTTCTTAATCCTGGTTGAAATGATTTTTGCTGAGTTTCCATCGTTTAAGTCAAATTGAACGGTGCAGCGCACCGTAATATTTGTAAAATAATGATACGCACGAAAAATAAGGTACCGCGTACCGTAACATTTAACTCATGATTATGTCCAATCCCCATAGGTAATTCTATATTTAGCTTGTTTTCACCCAATAAAAAGAGATGTTTAAATTCGTAAAATTTGACGAAAAAACATTGAAAAAGAAATGAATATTAATTTTTATTTCACTACTGTCCGGTAAAAACAAATTGAAATTCATAGAAGTAATAGAAGTGCAGCATTTTGAAATGTTATACATTTATTTATAATAGTTTTGTGCGCAAGCTAATTTGGCATAATGCCGATAGAGTAGCTGTTGCAGTACAATTCAACTGTTCCACACACATACCTGTCACTCCCATGAAATTTCATGAGTGTCGGGATTGTACTGATACAGATACCATATCGGTATTGAACCCACTACGGGGTTCATGTTTTTTGTTTATAATTTTTTTCTAAAAATATTTTATCCCGCTGGGATAAAAGAAGCAAAGCATTGTGCCAGAGGCACAAAACATTTTTAAAATTAACAGAAAAGGAAAAAAGGGTGCCTTTAGGCACACAACGTTTTTTTACCGGACAACAGTGTTTTTATTTGAGTTTACCTTATATTCCGGTGCTCTGCACCTTAATTTTTGAGGGGGTGTCTTTCCAACAAATATTGCGGGGCTCTGCCCCTGATAAAGCCTTTTTCTAATATATTGTTTTAAAAACAACATCAGATTTCCTGATAAATTTTCATTGTCATTTTTTTCAGCACCTCAAAAAAAGAAATTGCCGTCTTTTTACTTGAAAGCAATGTTTTGCTAAATTAATTTTATTTTTGTACTTGAATAAGCCCCAATAAATTTGACATGAAAGACGAAATAATCATATATCAGGCAGACGAAACATCAATAAGACTTGAAGTAAGACTGGAAGAAGAAACTGTATGGCTCTCACAATCACAAATGCTTGAACTTTTTGATTCGACAAAACAGAATATAAGTCTGCATATAAACAATATTTTCAGAGAGAAGGAGCTTTCTTATGATTCAACTGTCAAGGAATACTTGACAGTTCAAATTGAAGGACAGAGGCGGGTTAAGCGAAAATTAACCCTATATAATCTTGATGTAATTATCTCAGTAGGTTATCGGGTTAAATCGCACCGTGGCACTCAATTTCGAATATGGGCAAACAATGTACTTAAGGAGTATTTACTAAAAGGGCACGTAGTTAGCCACAGGCTTGAGAGATTGGAAAGTGATATGCATAATGTTAAAAATAAACTCGGAGAAATAGACTTTCAAATAAAAACTAATTTACCTAAGAAAGAGGGCATATACTTCGACGGTAATACATTTGACGCCTATGTGTTTGCAACAGAAATAATCAGAAAGGCAAAAGACTCTATCATACTTATCGACAACTATATTGATGAAAGCGTTCTTCTCATGTTGTCGAAAAGACAAGTGGGTGTAGATGCAACTATTTACACTTCAGCCCTGACAAAAGAAGCACAACTTGACTTAAAAAAGTACAGCTCACAATACCCCGACATTGATATAAAACAGTTTAACAAATCCCACGACCGCTTTCTCATCATTGACAATGAAACAGTTTATCATATTGGAGCTTCACTTAAAGACTTGGGTAAAAAGTGGTTTGCTTTTTCAATCATTAATTTTGAAGTTGAATACCTACTTAAAAGACTAAAAGTTTAATCGGAAAAGACGACATAGAATGACAGTATGATTTAGTAGAAAGAAATAACGCTTGGGAACTTCGGCTTGGCTCAGGCGGGAGATGTGGGTATGGAAATATTGCTTATATTTGCCCTATAAGTCTAGCTTGAAAGGAAAGCGCTTATTAAACCCACCCGAAAGCCAAGCCTTGTCCGGTAAATTACATTGAATTTGAATTATTCATAATAATAAAAATGAAAAAAATTGCTTTAATAACAGGAGTAACCGGACAAGACGGAGCATATCTGTCGGAGCTATTATTAAAAAAAGGTTATATCGTTCATGGGTTCAAAAGGCGCAGTTCGCTTTTTAACACCGACCGTATTGATCACCTTTACCGCGATCCGCACGAAAAATCCAATTACTTTCTTCATTATGGCGACCTGAGCGATTCTTCGAACCTTATCCGCGAATCTGTTACTTATACTGAGATTTTGAATTAAAAAAAGAAGTGATTTCAAAAAGGGTGTTTCCTGAATAGGTGATAATAATAATGAAATAAATTTATGTTTTATTATACGTCTTCGTCTTGCCGCCTCAAATCTATCGCACCTCAGACTTTTCCAGCAGACACTAAATATCGGTTTTATTTATGAAAATTCAGATTTTTATGATAATATCTTTAAATTTGCATAAGAAATCTGTTTGGAAATTTTGCAAAACTGCAGATATTCATTAAATACCGGTAAAAGATTTATAAAGCTTTTTAATTGTGTTCATGGATCATAAAGAACTTGATAAAAAATTTATTCAATCATTGTCACCGCACCTATTTTGGGATGTTGACAGTAATAAATTAAATATTGTAAAGCATAAAAAGCTGATCATTCATCGGGTTTTGGAATATGGCCTTATGAGCGACTGGAGAGCAATTTATACCTATTGGGGGATTGATGAAATTGCGGCTGTTGCAAGCACATTAAAAGATATCGAACAAAAAACAGTAAGCTTTATCGCCCTGTTATCAAAAACACCCGTTAAAAAATTTGCATGTTACAATTCGCCGCGCTTGACTCCTCCACACTGGAACTTTTAATTAAGTTGCAAAAACTTCCCGTGTTTTCCGGTTTGCGCCTGGCAGGAGGCACGTCCCTTGCTTTGCAAATAGGGCATCGCAAATCAGTTGACTTAGATTTATTTGGGAATTTGGATGGCGACGAAATTGAAATCAATGAAAGTCTGCAAAATTTCAAAAACGTGCACTTGTTGAAACACACAAAAAACATTCATATTTATCTCATTGAAAATATAAAAGTAGATTTTGTAAATTACCCTTACCCATGGATTGATAATCCATTAAGGACCGAAAACTTAGTTCTGGCCGGCAAGAAAGATATAGCGGCAATAAAATTGGCTGCAATTACGGGCAGGGGAACCATGAAAGATTTTATTGATTTGTTTTTTCTGCTGAATGATTTCAGCTTAAAAGAGATGATTGGATTTTACAATAAAAAGTATTTTGACGGTTCTGAATTCATTGTTTTAAAAAGCCTTACTTATTTTAATGATGCCGAAAGCGACGAAGAACCCATAATGCTTAAGCCCATGAGTTGGAAAAAAGTCAAAACCAAAATTATGCAGGCAGTAAAAAAATACGTTAATGAAGCTGTATAAAAACAATATTTATCACGATTGTAAGATAAAAACCGTGGTGCGAAGTAGGCAAATCGTGCCACTGGATCAAAACATTTTCAAAACCACAGACCATGAAAAAAATTGCTTTAATAACAGGAGTAACCGGACAAGACGGAGCATATCTGTCGGAGCTATTATTAAAAAAAGATTATATCGTTCATGGGGTAAAGAGGCGGAGTTCACTGTTTAATACCGACCGTATTGATCATCTTTACCGCGATCCGCACGAAAAATCCAATTTCTTTCTTCATTACGGCGACCTGACCGATTCATCCAATCTCATACGCATTATACAGGAAGTCCAGCCTGACGAAATATACAACCTGGGCGCCATGTCGCATGTAAAAGTGAGTTTCGACACCCCTGAATATACGGCAGATACCGACGGATTGGGAACCTTAAGACTGCTTGAAGCGATCCGGATTCTGAACCTAACAAAAAAAACAAAAATATATCAGGCAAGTTCCAGCGAACTGTACGGCAAGGTGCTGGAAACCCCGCAAAGCGAAAAAACCCCCTTTTACCCCCGCAGCCCTTATGCCGTGGCAAAATTGTATGCTTACTGGATCACGGTTAACTACCGCGAAGCCTATAACCTGTTTGCCTGCAACGGCATTTTGTTCAATCACGAAAGCCCGGTAAGGGGTGAAACTTTCGTAAGCCGTAAGATCACACGCGCCGTCGCAAGAATCGCGCTGGGGCTTCAGCAAAAATTCTTTTTAGGCAACCTCGATGCTAAAAGAGACTGGGGACATGCCAAAGATTACGTAGAGGCCATGTGGCTGATATTGCAGCAGGATGTTCCGGATGATTACGTAATCGCTACCGGAAAAACAACCAGCGTCAGGGATTTTGTCATAAAATCATTTAATGAGGTCGGAATAGAACTTGAATTTTCAGGCAAAGGCATAGACGAAAAGGCCCGGGTAAAGAAATGCAACAAGCCGGACTATAATGTACCCATCGGGCAGGAAGTGTTAAGCATCGATCAGCGTTATTTCCGCCCGACCGAAGTCGATCTCCTGCTGGGCGACCCCACCAAGGCATTTAGCAAGCTGGGCTGGAAGCCAAAATATGACATAGATGCCATGATCAGCGAAATGGTGGAATCAGACCTGAAGATCATGTCAAAGCAAAAGTACTTGCAGGATGGTGGGTTTACAACAAAAAACTATTATGAATGATGGAAAAAAATGAAAAAATTTATATTGCCGGGCATAAAGGCATGGTGGGTTCGGCCATACTGCGAAGTCTGGAAAGAGAAGGCTACTCGGAATTTGTTTTCACTCCGCATCCCGAATACGATCTGACCGATCAGCAAACCGTTGCTGATTTTTTCTCAAGAGAAAAACCCGCTTATGTGTTTATGGCTGCCGCCAAAGTAGGCGGCATCTATGCAAATAATACATACAGGGCGCAGTTCATATACGAGAACCTGATGATCGCTTCAAACATCATACATCAGAGTTATGTCCATCAGGTAAAAAAACTGATGTTTCTCGGGTCGAGCTGCATATATCCCAAAATGGCCCCGCAGCCCATCAAAGAAGAATCCCTCCTGACCGGCCTCCTTGAAGAAACCAACGAGCCTTATGCCATTGCAAAAATTGCCGGCATCAAATTATGCGAGGCATACAGGGATCAGTATGGCTGCAATTTTATTTCAGTGATGCCTACGAACCTTTACGGGTATAATGATAATTACCATCCCGACAATTCGCATGTGATGCCGGCCCTGATACAAAGATTTCACGAGGCTAAAATAAATAAGCGTCCCGAGGTATCCGTATGGGGAACCGGAAATCCGAGAAGGGAATTTCTTTTTGTTGATGACCTGGCTGATGCCTGTGTTTTTCTGATGAATAATTATGAGGAAAGGGAGTTTGTAAATATCGGTTGCGGCGAGGATATTACAATTAAAGAACTGGCCGAACTTGTTAAGGAAATTGTTGGATTTCAGGGAAAGCTGGTTTTTGATACCACAAAACCGGACGGCACCCCTCAGAAACTACTTGACATCTCAAAACTTACAGCGATTGGGTACACGCCAAAGATCTCGCTTAACGATGGTATCCGCCTGGCTTATGAGGATTATTGCAAGAAGCTTTTGTAAAACGAACATCCGGACTGAAATATGAATCCAGAACAAATTTTTTATGAAGACCATGGTGTTGTAAAAATTGTTTTTGAATTGAAGGTAAGCCCAAATAATTTTAGAAATGGCGGATTAAATGGCGGATTAAATGGCGGATTAAACGGCGGATTAAATGCTGGATTAAATGCTGGACAGAGAAAGGTGTTTTTATGTGTTAAAATAAATAAAGGAATAAAAGCTAAAGATATTTCAATTGAATTAAATATGCCAATTAATACAGTTGAGAAACACATGAGGGTTCTAATAAACAAAAATTTAATAGAACGCCGTGGCAGTAAAAAAACGGGAGGGTATTATGCTATTTAGGGCCTGCAAGAAAGCTCGTGTTTGCAAAAAGAATACGTCAAGTTCGAGGCCCCGGTACGCTCACGTTTGTAACGCGTGCATTTTTTGCAAAATTCAAAAATGACGATATGATCAATAATGAAGTTTTAAAACAAAAGTATAATGTCAATTTGCCAATATATTTTGCAATAAATTAAATACATGTCCGAAACAGTTATTCAGGTAGAAAATCTCAGCAAGCAATATCGTCTGGGCATTGTTGGCACCAACACCATACAGGATGATCTCAGCCGCTTATGGGCACGCATACGCGGCAAAGAGGATCCTACGCTTAGGATAGGGGTTGTAAATGTCCTTGCAAAAAACAAATCAGAAAACACAGGTTTGAGGTCAGACTACATTTGGGCATTGAAGGATATTAATTTTTCATTAGAGCAGGGCGAGATTCTGGGTATCATTGGAAAAAACGGTGCCGGCAAATCTACCTTGCTGAAAATATTGTCGAAAGTAACCGCCCCCACCACAGGCAAGGTCAAAGTAAAAGGCCGTATCGCAAGCCTGCTCGAAGTCGGCACGGGATTCCATCCCGAACTCAGCGGCAGGGAAAACATTTTTTTGAACGGCGCGATATTAGGGATGACCAAAGCGGAAATTCGCAGCAAGTTTGATGAAATTGTTGATTTTTCGGGGGTTGAAACTTATATCGACACTCCCGTAAAACGCTACAGCAGCGGCATGTATGTGAGGCTGGCCTTTGCGGTGGCCGCCCATCTTGAACCAGAGATACTTATTGTTGATGAAGTTCTGGCGGTGGGTGATGCAGAGTTTCAGAAAAAAGCGCTGGGAAAGATGCAGGAGGTAAGCAGCGGCGGCGGCAGGACCGTATTATTTGTAAGCCATAATATGGCCTCGATCAGCCAACTGTGCTCAAAGGGCATCCTGCTGAAAAATGGCAGAATTCATTCTACGGGAGAGATTCAGACGGTTGTAAATGAATATATTGATATGGTGGATGCCGGAGCCAGTATTTTAGGACGGGAGATTTCCGGTTCTTTAATATATTTCAAAGATATCGCCTGCTGCGACAGCAGCTTAAACGCCAAGTCGAATTTTCAGCATGATGAGGATATTTTTGTAAGAATCGATATTAAGATAAATAAATGGCCCGGCAATACTTTTTTGGGCTTTTATATTGAAGATATAAAGAAAAGAAAAATATTTACCAATAACAACAAGCAATGGGAACAGATCAGCGAGCCGGCAACATCGCAGCTTACAACATTAGTGAAAATACCCGGCAACTTTCTTGTTCCGGGATCATACCGTCTTTCATTTGCTATTACTTCAAGACAGAACACGACCCTGGAGTTTGTTGAAAATGCAGTATCTTTCACCATTGTTGATGCCGGGACTGTTTTTAATAAATATTCAGGATATGATTACGGATGCGTATTTGCGAATTGTGAATGGTCATTTACAGATGATAAATAATATGACAAATAAAACATTGGTAATAACGTAAGCAATATCATAAATTGGGGATAATAAAAACACAGATGATAAAATTGAAAAACTGGAAAAAACAATAAAATGTATACTGAAATTAAAAAATGCAGGATCTCGGGTAGTACTAACCTCATCAAGGTGTTATCTCTTGGCGAACAATATTTAACAGGCGTTTTTCCAAAAAATAAAGAAGATAAAGTAACCAAAGGCCCGCTGGATTTAGTCTGGTGCCCCGACAGCGGTTTGCTTCAGATGAAACAGTCTTACAACCTGGATGAAATGTATGGTGATAATTATGGCTACCGCTCAGGATTGAACATCTCGATGATCCGCCATCTCACCAATAAGATACACATGCTGGAACGCATGGTCCGACTGCAGGAAAACGACCTGGTGATCGACATCGGCAGCAATGATGCGACGGCTTTAAAAGCCTATACCGGCAAACACCGCAAGATAGGCATCGACCCTACAGGCAGCAAGTTCAAACAATATTATACCGGCGACATTTCTCTGATCCCCGCCTTCTTTTCGGCCGCTGTCTTTAATGAAAAATTCCCGGGTATCAAAGCAAAAATAATTACATCCATTGCCATGTTCTATGATATTGAAAACCCCGTTGCTTTTGTAAAAGACATTGAACAATGCCTAACTGATGACGGTATCTGGCATTTTGAACAAAGCTATATGCCCTCTATGCTCAGGACAAACTCATACGATACCATTTGCCACGAACACCTGGAATTCTATTCCTTTAAAGTGGTGAAAAACTTAGTGGAAAGCTGCGGCATGCGCGTGGTAGATGTCCAGATGAACGCGATCAACGGCGGCAGTTTTTCCGTAACGGCATGTAAAAAAAATGCACCCTATACCTCAAATATCCCTATCATTAACTGGACGGTTAAACAGGAGGACGATATGGGACTGGATACTCCGAAGCCATACCGTGATTTTGAAGAACGGGTCTTCAAACACCGGAATGATTTGAAAAAATTAATTCAAACCTTGGTTGCCGATGGAAAAAAAATATTCGGATACGGCGCATCAACCAAGGGAAACGTGCTTTTACAGTTCTGCAATTTCACATCGGCCCATATACCTTATATCGCTGAAGTAAACCAAGACAAATTTGGCAGTTATACGCCGGGGACACATATTCCGATCATTTCGGAAAGCGAAGCAAAAGCAATGAAGCCGGATTATTTCTTTGTATTGCCCTGGCATTTCAAACATAATATTCTCGAGCGCGAAAAAGACTACCTGGCAAACGGGGGAAAATTCATTTTTCCTTTACCGGAAATTGAAATTGTATAAAAAGAATTATATGATACGGAAACTAAAAAATTTGATACGGAAAATAGTATTCACATTCATCAAACCCGAGGTACAGGTCAGATACAGGCAAAACACATACAGCCAGGCAGGCGAGGATGCGTTACTGACTTTTTTGTTCGCTGATAAAAAAAAGCTGTCTGTTTCTTACCTGGATATAGGAACCAATGAACCCGATACCTGCAATAACACTTACCTGCTCTATACCAGAGGAAACAGAGGTGTATGCGTGGAGGCGGATAAAACGCTGATCACGAAAATTCAAAATACCCGGCCGGAGGATAAAGTGATACATGCAGGCATTGCCGTCAGCGAAATGAAAGAAGCGGATTTTTATATCTTCGACATCAAAGGCATTAATACTTTTGATAAAAATGAAGCTGAAAAAAGGCTTGCCGGCGGTACTTACAAGATCACCGGGGTGGATAAAGTGCCTTTAATGACTATTAACCATCTCATCAAAGATCATTTTGACACTTACCCTGATTTTCTGTCGCTCGATATCGAGGGCTTTGACCTGGATGTGCTGAAATCACTTGATTTTGAAAAATATCCCATTCCCGTGATCTGCGCGGAAACCTGTGCATACAGCGAAAATCATATCAGGCCAAAGGATAAGTCTATTGAGTTATTTCTGGTAGCCAAGGGCTATGAGGTCTATGCGGATACCTATATTAACACTATCTTTGTCAATAAAAACTGGTTCTATACAACAGAATGAAAGCGGTCATTTTTGGAATACACGGTCAGGACGGGTATTATCTGAACAATCTTTTACTAAAAAATAATGTTCAGGTCATAGGTGTGTCCCGTTCTGAAGGAGATGATATCCGGGGGGATGTAGGCAACAGAACTTTTGTTGAAGAGCTGATCAGAAATCATCAGCCGGATTATGTTTTTCACCTGGCGGCAAATTCCACAACGCAGCATGATGCCTTATTTGAAAACCATGAAACCATCGGCACGGGCTCACTGAACATACTGGAATCCGTTTACAGATACAGTCCCGGAACAAAAGTTTTTTTATCGGGAAGTTGCCTCCAATTCGTTAATGATGGCAAGCCTATTAACGAGTTTGTCCCGTTTAAAGCCGATGATATTTATTCTGCAGAAAGAATATATTCTGTTTATGCGGCTCGTTATTTCAGACGATTAGGATTAAAAGTATATATAGGATACTTCTTTCATCACGATAGCCCTTTACGCTCAGAAAAACATATAAATATGGCGATTGTAATGGCGGCCAAAAGAATTAAAAATGGGTCGAAAGAAATAATTGAGATAGGAAATCCTAATGTTGTTAAAGAATTTAATCATGCAAAAGACCTGATGCGTGCTGTCTGGTTACTAGTTAATCAGGACAAATTATTTGAAACGGTTATAGGATGCGGGGTTGGGCACAGTATTAGTGAATGGATAAGCACTTGTTTTCATAATTTAGGAATAAATGTTCAAGGTCATATAAAACTAAAAGAACAATTCAAATCTGATTTTTCTGTAATGGTATCTTCCCCTGAATCAATAATGGGCCTTGGCTGGAACCCCGAATTTAATATGCACGATCTCGCAAGAGAAATGATAAATTCTGGAAAGGAAATTGAATTATGAAAGAATTTCTGATCGTTTATACCTATCCCAATTTTGCCTATTCACCTACTACCCTGAACCTGTTTTATGAATTAAAAAAACATTTTTCTGTTGAACTTGTTATTCCCCGGCCCGAAAAGACCTATTCACTTCATGAAATTGATGATCCCTGTGTAAAATATTATGATGAAATTGGCAAACTGACAATCTTTGAACACCTGATAAAAACTTTTAAAAAAATAAAGGATTTCTTTGTAGAGCCATCACCCCGCCGATTATTTGAAAGGGATATCATTTCTTTTATAAAAAAAAGGAAATACAAAGAAATAATTGCTGTTGACTTTTTAGCTTTATGGTGTGCACAGATTGCCGGCAGAAAAGCACACCTGCTGTCCCTCGAAATCAATAAATATTACAGGGATGTTAACTTTGATCATATTCTTTCAGTAATTATTCAATCTGAAGAAAGGTTGAACTACCTGTTTCCTGAAGCCAAACCCCCATACTTTATTGTGCAGAATGCGCCTAAATACATTGATTTTACCCCGCCCTGTGAGTCAAGGAAAAAAACGGACCTCATCTATTGCGGCAGCGCCATGCTGGGATTCGGGATCATCACCTGCCTGGACTTCATAAAAGATCACAGGGAATATACCCTTACCTTAATAGGGGCGCTGCCTGATGAAACCAGGTCGGTGATCGACCAGTTCTACAGCGACCTGATCACCGACAACAGATTGATCATAAACAACACATACCTGGCCATGTCCGATCTGACACATTTCGTTTCCAAATTCAGGATAGGATTGGCCTTCTACGATTTTTACAGGTTCCCTCATCTGAGAACCTTTAATTATTATAGCGCCCCATCGGGTAAAATATTCCAGTACCTCAACAGCGGGGTGCCTGTTATTGCCAATAAAATATCAGGTTTTGAATTTCTTGAGGAAAAACAGTGCGGGAAAACAATAAATTATCTGAGCAGCGATCGGATAAAAGCCGCCATAGATGCCATAGAAAGTGACTACGAACATTTTGCAAAAAATGCAAAATCCTTTTCCAAAGAAAACGATTTTGAAACACAGATAAGTCCTTTCATTGAATATTTGAAGGGTGGTGATTGAGCCTGATTGCAAGTGGCGGTCCGACTGTGCGCTGGAACTAATACCAATTCTTAATATAAATTAGCCCAGAGGCTAATTTATATTATAGAATGGTAAATGCCGATCGTAAATATGTTTAGTCCAAGAATTTGGACTATTACATATTAAGTATCGGTATAAGGCTCACTAAGGTTAGATACCCGCAAATATTGACTTTTGAGACAGCCTCATCCCGAAACTATGGCTGCATCGATAAATAAAAAAAACTTTATTGTGCCAACTTCATTTTTATCTTCGACGAAATCACATCAATGGCAACATGGTTGGCCCCCCCTTGCGGAACAACAATATCTGCAACCCGCTTGGTCGGTTCGATGAACTTGAAATGCATGGGTTTGACCCATTTTTCATAATGGCTCAACACATCCGAAAGCGAACGCCCGCGTTCTTCCATGTCGCGCTTGATAATCCGCATCAGGCGCTCATCCGCCTCGGCATCTACAAAAACCTTTATATCGAAACGGTCGAGGAGTTTGGCATTGGTAAAAATCAGTATGCCTTCTACTATCATAACACTCTTGGGTTGAACAGGAATGGTCTCTTTGGCCCGGGCACAGGTCAGGTATGAATAGATCGGCATCTCAATAGGTTTGCCTTTTTTCAGAATGTCAAGATGCTTAACCAGCAGGTTGAACTCAATGGATGAAGGGTGGTCGAAATTTATTTTTGAACGCTCCTCGGCGCTGAGATGGCCGTTGTCTTTATAATAGGCATCCTGCGAAATAACCGTTACGGCACTTGCCGGCAGACTGTTTATTATTTTTTTTACTACTGTGGTTTTTCCCGATCCGGAACCGCCGGCAATTCCTATGACAAGCATTTTTTTTTCAAAAATACAAAAAACAGAAATAGGAAAAGGCATACCCTCAAAAAAAAATGTATTTTTGTGAAAAAATTTATATGTTATGAAGAAAATTGTTTTATCAGTATTTTTACTATTGCTGGTTTGCGCTGGATTTGCCCAGGAAAAAAATCCAACATCACCCTTGCTTTATCAAGCAGATGATGTGTTAATAAAGAAAGCAGTCGCTGAAAATCCGGGGCTAATCAACCAATACATGATTTATGAGGAAAACCTGAAAAACCTCATCAACTCCATAAAAAGCCAATACGGAAAAAACGGCGCCAAAACAGATACGCTTATTGATGGTAAAAGGGTTATTCCTGTTGTTTTCCATATTGTTCACAACGGCGGCCCCGAAAACATCAGCAGGGCACAGATTGATAGCGCCATCAGACTTTTGAACATTGATTACAATAAACTTAATGCCGATACCGGAGCCGGTCATACCTATCCTCCTTATAATGCATTAAGGGCCGATTGCCAGATTGAATTCCGCCTGGCGAAAATTGACCCCAACGGAAATTGTACGGATGGTATCATGAGGCATTACGATCCGCAGACCAATTACGGGTATTTTCAGACCATGATTGATTATTGCTGGACTCCCAGCCGCTACCTGAATGTTTTCACCGTAAATTTTATCTATCCCGAAGGAATGGCTTTGCCTGATGGCGCTTTTATCGGCGGCATGTCGCCGTTTCCACCCAGCAATACTTTGACACAGCTGCTTACCGGCGGCGATACGCTGGCCGATGGCGTGCTGATCAGGCACGACTGCATCGGAAATATTGGAACGGCTGAAACCATGGGAGGCATGCCGATTAACGCACTCAACAGGACATTCACTCACGAAAGCGGACATTATTTTAATTTATACCATACTTTTCAATCTCTGGGGGCCAGTTTTGGTATTGATGGATGTCTTGATATGCTGGGAAGC
>CAZMPB010000023.1:0-3791 GCA_964567775.1 uncultured Bacteroidales bacterium | reverse complement strand
GCGGTGATGAAGTGGCCGATACACCTCCGGTTTCTTCAGGAACACAAAACACCTCATTAGCGTGTTATACTCCCGGAAGTATCAACTCATGCACCAGCGACAACCCTGATGTTCCCGATATGATCGAAAACTATATGGATTACCAGTGGGGTTACTGTGCCAATATTTTCACCATTGGGCAGTTAGCCAGAATAGATGCTACCCTGCAGGCAGACAGATTAAAATTATGGTCGAAAGAAAACCTTATTTATACAGGGGTTTTAGATACCAATGCCCCGGCCTGCGCCCCTATAGCAGAATTCTTCTCAAATTCGGACCTTGTTTGTGCCGGAGGAAATATTCAATTTACCGACTATTCCTATTCCGGAGCAGCACAAAACTGGCATTGGACATTTGAAGGCGGAACCCCTGCCTCATCTACCGACCAGAACCCCCTGATTACTTACAACACCCCCGGTATTTACTATGTGAAATTAACGGTAAGCAATGCGAACGGTGCAGATTCACTTCTCAGACAGGATATGATTACCGTCAAACCGGCAACAGCAGGCACACCGACACCGTTTGTTGAAGATTTTGAATCTGTTGTTCTTAATAATGGCTGGATCGTGAAAAATGATGTGGGAAATTCCTGGGAAATAACCGATACTGCTTCCTTTTCCGCGAGCAAATCAGTACGCCTGAAGAATTATTCCGGAAACAATGCCGGCAGTTTTGATGAGTTGATAACACCGGCTTATGATTTTACAAGCTTGCCCACAGGAGGGATAGCGTTTGTAAAATTTAAACTCGCATATGCCGGCAAGATCGCATCTTCAGATACCGCATTTGATGCCCTGAAAATGTATGTTTCATCGGATTGCGGTGAAACCTGGACAGAAAAATACGGCGAAAGCGGCCCTGTTCTTGCCAGTGCCGATGCTACTGCAAGCAGTTTCGCGCCTTCGTCACCGGCACAATGGAAAGAAATTTCCCGCATCATGAATACGTATGGCACAGAAAACAGCGTGATGTTTAAATTTGTATTTCATGCCAACGGAGGAAATAATCTTTATCTTGACGATATTAACATCATGACTGTATTTTCCGGCTTTGAAGAAAATATGATGGAAACATTAGGTTTCTCGGTTCACCCCAATCCCTTGACAGATATTTCTTTGATAAAATTTAATCTGGTAGTCCCCGCACAGGTAAACATAAACGTTTATGATATGCTGGGTAACGAGATAAATAAACTTGTCAGTGGCAGGCTTGATGCCGGAGATCATTCTATAGAACTTGACAAATCTTTGTTAGGCAGCGCAGGGATATATTTTGTGAAGGCCTCGTTTGACGGAAATACGCTGGTGGAGAAGATAGCTGTACAATAAGCACAATTTGTACTTTTTCGCTTTGGTCTGCCGTGTCGCGGATCTAAGCGGATTGTTTTCCTCACAGTGCGGTGTATGGTCAACTTAAAATTCACAGGTATCCGGCAAAAGACCGGACGGGGATGGTGATGAGAATGACAATATTAAAGGCTGTTCGTCCGTGTTTTTAAAAATGAATATTTTGAATAAGCTTCTAAAGATAGGGGTACCCGTCTGCGCATTGTTACTATTTTTTATCGCGGGAAATCTGCAGGCGCAGATCATCAACGTGGAATCGCAACGGCTGCAGAATGACAGCATAAAATTGGCAGGCAATGCTGCTGCATCATTTTCGTATCAGCAAAATAACAAGGCGACCTTATTGCAGATGAACACTTCTGCTACGATACAGGTGAGGTCTAAAAGCCTGAAAGATGTTTTTCTGCTTTTTGGCGCCTACGAAATTTCAAAATCCAACACGAGTATGTTGAGCAATGCGGGGTTTGTGCATTTCAGATATACCCGGAAATTCAATAAATATTTTAGATTGGAAGCTTTTATACAATATCAAAGCAACCCTGTATTATTATTTAAAACAAGATTTCTGGCCGGAACAGGGCCCCGGATCAAGATATTAAACAAACCGAAGGTCAAGTCGAGCCTGGGCGTGCTTTATATGTATGAATACGAAGAAACGGTGGAGACAATTCCGGAAATCCACCGCGATCACAGGATGTCATCTTATTTTACCTTTACCTGGTCCTTGCCGCAAAAAATCGGTGAATTAAGTACCATAACATATTTTCAGCCGAGGATCGACTATTTTAATGACTTTCGCCTGACCCATCAAACGTCAATAAGTTTTGCATTAGGAAAACATGTTTCGCTGGTCATAGGGATGCACTATCTTTACGATGAAATGAATTTGCTGGTTAAGGTATTTATTAATGAGGATTTTGAAGAGATACCGGCGCGCCTGCCAGATTATCCTGATGTTTCTCACGCGCAACCGGTATTTATTGTCGGCGCCGGTCCCGGCGGCTTGTTCGCGGCCTTGCATTGTCTCGAAAAAGGGAAAAAACCGGTTATTCTGGAACGGGGAAAAGATGTCCGCTCCAGGGTTTCAGATCTGAACGCCATTAATACGGATCACCTGGTGAATGAAGATTCCAACTACTGTTTTGGCGAAGGCGGTGCCGGCGCTTATTCCGATGGAAAGCTATTTACCCGAGCCAAAAAACGCGGCGATGTGGATCAGGTCATTAATTTATTTGTGGCTTTTGGCGCTGATAAAAAAATTGCCGTGGATGCACATCCGCATATCGGGACCAATAAATTGCCGGCCATCATAAAAAATATCCGGGAGTGCATACTGGAACATGGCGGAGAAATTCATTTCAATACGAGGGTTGTCGATATTATCGTAAAAAACAATTGTATCGCAGGTATTGTAACAAAGCCGGGCGATACCTATGAAACGGAAAAGCTGGTATTGGCCACAGGCCACTCGGCCCGCGATATTTACGAATTGCTTTACAGGAAAGGGATCGATATAGAGTTAAAGCCTTTTGCAATGGGCGTTCGCGTAGAGCATCAACAAAGTTTGATCGATCGGATTCAATATAAGTCTGCCGTTCGCGGCGCTTTTTTACCTCCGGCAGCCTATAATATTGTAAGGCAGATCAACGGGCGGGGTGTTTTTTCCTTTTGCATGTGCCCGGGGGGCGTTATTGCGCCTTGTGCCACTCAGCCGGGAGAGGTGGTTACCAACGGCTGGTCGCCCGCAAAACGAGACTATCCCACAGCTAATTCCGGAATTGTTGTTGCGTTGAAAACGGAAGATTTTAAAAATTTTTCTAAGTATGGTCCCTTAGCGGCCCTGGAGTTTCAAAAATCTGTTGAACAAAAAGCCTGGGCCGAAGCAGGAGGCACTCAGAAAGTGCCGGCGCAACGACTTCAGGATTTTGTTAACGGAAAAATTTCGAAGGATTTACCAATTACTTCATATAAACCCGGGATCGTTTCGGTGGATATGAAATCTGTTTTTCCTGAATTCGTTGTTCGTTGTTTGCAGTTGGGTTTTGTTGAATTCGGCAAGGCGATGAAGGGTTTTCTGACCAACGATGCCGTGGTTCATGCTCCTGAATCGAGGACTTCTTCTCCGGTACGTATTCCCCGTGATCCGGCAAGCCTGGAACATATTACCATCAAAGGTTTGTATCCTTGCGGAGAAGGGGCCGGATATGCCGGGGGCATTGTTTCGGCGGCTCTGGACGGGATCAGGTGTGCAGAAAAATGTACGGAGTGACTTGAAAAACGGTTAACGATTTAATCTTTGGTCTTTGGTTGACTCTTTGTTTCCATTAGCCATGGGGACGAATACTGCTTTTTCTAAGTACATGACAAAACTTTTATACAAATTTCAAAATTCTTGATATCAAA
>CAZMPB010000022.1:21319-31573 GCA_964567775.1 uncultured Bacteroidales bacterium | reverse complement strand
GATCTCCGACAGATGTTACGGCATGCCCCCCAATGCAAACCAACCCGCGAACCAGACACTGGCAACCAATGATGCCCGCATACTGGGCGGATTTATCGAAAATGACAACGTACAATTTGTAGGAAATACTATCGATACGGCATCGGGCATGGCCGCTTTTTATCATGGCATCATCCATGATGTATCCGTTTCGCCTTCGGTCCAGCTCGCTATTAGTTCCGACACTGTTGAGTTAGGTTATCCCAGCATTTCATACGCAGGGGTAGCTGCCGGCGACAACTCTGCGATCATAACAGTGAACTATTCCGGCAAATTTACCTTTCCCGGCTTTGGCGCTGTTAATTATAACGGGAGTACCGGAACATACTCCTCACTGGGAAATTTAAGATCCGGAAACACCCATATCAACTTTTTTTCCGGAACGGATCCTGAACGCTGGGGCGACTATTCCGGCAGCCAACGAGTGTATAACGAGCCCGGCAAGGTATGGGTTTCGGGGAGCTACGGCAAAAAGGTCAGTACATTCCAGAGGCTGAATGGCACATGGATAGCCCAACTGCAGAAGGCGGCGCCCAATGCCGGCGTGCAAAGCCACCACCTTGTCAGTGAGGCCGCAGGCATGAGTTCTTATCCGAACCCGGTAAACGACCTGGTTTTTGTGGACCTGTCGATACCCTACGATGCCGTGATTGACTTATGCCTGTATGATGAAACCGGCAGCCTGGTAAAAATTTTACTTCATGGCAAAGCCCGAAAAGGAAAGAATTCCTTATCCTTTAACACCAGCCATCTCAGCCGGGGAGTTTACCTACTGACCGTGAAAGATTACAAGAATCTTTTTCTGACAAAGAAAATCATTAAAGAATAGGGCGGTAAGGGCAGGGCAAAAATTCTTCATCAATATTTTAGCGAGAAAATGTTTCTGTATTGTTTAAGTAATTCAAAAAAAATCCTTTGAAACTTAACAGTAACAAAGGATTCTTTAAAAATAATTGTACCCCGGGCGGGCAAAAAAAAGAAAAAGATTTTAACAGGTACGTGAAAGTTGTTGAGGATCTTAAGAAAATGGAAATGGATAGGACGAGTGGAAAATTGAAAAACAAATAACCTCTTAATAAAAATATTTATTTGTCAATTCACCTATTATTTTTCAAAAATTTATTGTATTAATTCATTTACTATTTTTATTTTTGTTAAAAATTTTTAATCATTTATTCCACTTTTTAAAAATATTTTTTTATGAAAATTTTAATAATGTATTACAATATAGAACTAACAATTTAAACAATCTAAACCTATGAAAAACAAAATCTCTTATCTGATCTTAGTGATCTGCTTTGTAAGCATAAGCAGTATCACCAATGCAAAAGTTTGGCGACTGAACAACAATGCCGGGATAGATGCTGATTTTAATAATTTTACGACTGCGCAAAACGCAGCGTCTAATGGTGATACCATATATGTGGAGGGGTCTCCTACATCCTATGGAAATATTACAATTTCAAAACAATTGATAATTATTGGAACAGGATATTTTTTAACTGAAAATCCACAAACTCAGGCAAACTTAAATTCTGCCAAATTCGGAACAGTTAATTTCAATACTGGTAGTTCCGGCTCGGTGATTACCGGGTTAGAATTAACCGGAACCATAACAATTAACGTAGCATTAATTTCTGTAATAAGAAACTATGCAAAAAACATAAATATAAATAGTTCAACATCGTATGGAAATATTTTCATTTCGCAAAATTACATTAATGGTGGAATATCAAATTCAAGCGGCAGTGCGCAAATTTTCAATGTTACAATCAGCAATAATATTGCTGGTTGTGGTTCTTATTGTTCGGTTATCAACTTGGGAACAAATTATTCAGGGGCTATTAGCAATAATGTTTTTTTTAGTGGTGATGTCTCAGCTTATAATTTTGTTTTTACAAATAATATTAGGACATGTTGTTCAGTAAATTTAAATAATAATACATTTTTTAACAATATTGGCGATGGCACCCAATTTCCTGCCGGAAACGGAAACCAGCAAAGTATAACAATGGCCGATGTTTTTGTCGGTTATCCTACCCAGGGAAGTTATTCAAGTGACGGGCGCTATCAGTTAAAATCAGGTTCTCCTGCCATAGGGGCAGGAAACGATGGGACAGACTGTGGAATATTTGGCGGGGTCACACCTTATGTGTTATCAGGAATGCCCGAAATACCGGCAATTTATGAAATAAATATGCCATCGACAGGAACTACCGGAAATGGGATCAATGTAACGGTGAAGGCTAAGTCGCATTAAAATAAGCTTTTATATATAACGTCATGTTATTATCCATCGTATCATAACAAGTACATTATGAAAACTAAAATTCTTTTTCTCACAGTATTTTTTTTGTTTTCTTTACTTTCATTTTCTCAATCTGTCCCATCAAAAGCCCCATTGGAACAGGATTTTATTAATTACATTCAACAAATCCCCATTAATAATTATTACTCTGGTGTTATGCCCTTGCCACTTAAACCTCATTTCAATAATAAATCAAATATTAACCATAAATATATCTCAAATGTTTTGCCGACTATATATGACATGAGAACTAACGGATTGTTGACCAACGTAAAGAATCAGGGAAACTGTAACGTTTGCTGGGCTTTTGCTGCAATGGGAAGTCTTGAGTCGCGTTGTAAGGTTCTGGGTTGGGGGGATAAAGATTTTTCAGAAAATAATCTGAAAGATTGTCATCATTTTGAAATTGGTGCATGTGATCCCGGACAAATTTATATGACGACTTCTTATCTTTCCAGAAAGTCGGGGCCAATTCTGGAATCATTTGATCCATATCAGGCAGCACCAGAGAACTGCAAGAATTATTTACGGGAAAATTTGTATGTTACTGATGTTCGTTTTTTACCAGAAATTAATAATTGGTCTATCGATAGTATGAAAAATGCATTATTGACCTATGGGGCTATTTATACAACAATGACCTGGGAAGACAATTCATATAATCAAAACGACTATACATATTTTTATAACGGCACAAACGTAATAAATCATGCTGTACTATTAGTAGGATGGGATGACACAAAAGTTACTGCAGGCGGTACGGGAGCATGGATTATTAAAAATAGTTGGGGGCTAAATGATTGGCGTAATAATTATCTAAATGATAATGGCTATTTTTATATTTCTTATTCGGACACAAAATACCTGACTGAAATTAGCGCATTTTTTGAAAAAATCATCCCATATAACAAAGATGCCAGTGTTTACTATTATGATGATTTGGGGGTTACAACGGGATGGGGATTTGGAAATAACACAGGATACGGACTCGTAAAATATTTCGCAGGAGCGAATCAACAGATTTCCAAAATAAGCACATGGATTATTTCTGATAATACAACAGTAGATATTGAAATATTCGACAATTTTAATAATAATGTTTTATCAAATTATTTAGGAGGAATATCTAACATACACTGCCATTATCCCGGGTATTATACTTTTGATTTGCCTGCACCAATTAACATATCTTCCGGAAATGATTTTTACATAAAGGTAAAATATAATACACCTGGGTATAATTACCCTTTACCGGTCGAAGATTCTGTTTATAATTATGCAAATCCAAATTTCGAATGGGGTAGATGCTGGATGAGTTCTGATGGTAATTCATGGTATGCGTTAGGTACAGGAACAATATATCAATTTGATTTATGTATAAAAGCTTATGCGGTAAACATTGATGAGGATGTTGCTGGAATGGAGTATTTTTTGGATTCTGATCCGGGACTTGGCAATGGCATCCAAGTTCCTGTTCAAGTTGGGAATAATATTACAGCTAATTTCAATATTCCCTTTAATGGTGTAACAGAAGGTTTTCACTCACTTTATGTTAGGGCAAAAGATGCTCAAGCCAAATGGAGCCTTTGCCAAATCATGCCATTTTATTGTCTGCTATATCGTCCCACACCTGATATCGTCAGGATAGAATATTTCCTTGATAACGATCCCGGTTTTGGTAATGGCACCTCCTTAAGTGTAGCACAGAATACCAATGCTGCCAGTTTATTTAATATTCCTCTGGCAGGCGTGGCCGCAGGTTTTCATATTCTTTACATCAGGGCACTTGATTCCTATGGCAAGTGGAGCCTGACCAATACGATCCCGTTTTACAATACAACAATTACAAATACTGATGTTGCGAAACTTGAATATTTTATTGATACCGATCCCGGTTTTGATAACGGCACAAATGTGAATATTTCGCCATCTACAAATATTACAAAAAATATGAATATTCCTTTAACCGGCATCAGCGATGGTTTTCATGTATTGTACATCAGGGTAAAAGACAATCAAAACAAATGGAGTTTAACCCAAACACAATCTTTTTATAAAGTAAGTTTACAAGATGAAAAAGTTTGCAAATTAGAATATTATATCGATTCGGACCCTGGTTTTGGAAATGGTGTTCCGGTGGATGTAACTCCAAACGCTGCGAATATTACAAAACTATTTTATGTTGATCTGGCTTGTGTCCCTGCAGGTAACCATGTTATTTATCTCAGGGCAATGGATACATATAACAAATGGAGTATGATAAATACTAAATCGGTTGCTGTAAATCAGTCATCGGTTGTAATTTCTTACACCGGTTCTACTAACTTATGCCCGGGTGATTCCGTAATTTTAAAAGCCCCTTCAGGCTCCGGGATAACTTATCAATGGAAACAAAACGAAACAAATATTAACGGAGCAACTGATTCCATATATATTGCCAAAACAAGTGGTTTATATAGGGTAATTATGCATCATACTGAATATAATACTTGCAATGACAGCTCCATTTCCATAACTATTACGGTTACTCCATTGCCTGAAGTTGCAGGAGCAATTTCAGGAATAGCAACTGTGTGTACGGGTCAAAATTCTGTAACTTATTCCGTACCGAATATTAACGATGCAACATCGTATATTTGGACAATCCCTCTTGGCGCAACAGGAACAAGCACATCGAACAGCATTACGCTCAATTACGGCATGACGGCTGCTTCCGGCAATATTACAGTAAAAGGTCATAATTCCTGTGGTGATGGTATTCCCTCGACATTAGCAATTTCAGTTAATGGACATAATATCAGTGGAAAAACATGTTATGCTGGAAAAGCCCATGCCGGTAACCCAGCACCTAATTTACCGACATACAATTCTGAAATCTATTACATAGACAATGTAATAGTCCTTCTTAAGGACCAATCTATGGGATTCGAAGTCGCTCGTGATACAAGCAATAGCATAGGTGATTATCAACTCAGATGCATAACAGATGGTAATTATTTTATTTCCTATAACAAATATACTTCTGACACCATGCAGTGGGGAAATCAGGTAACTGCTGTTGACTTAGCTTTACTACAATATTATATAGGCCACATTTGCCAAACTGATCCATCCAGATGTTTTTCAGACAAACATTTGAGAGCGGCGAATGTGGATAATAATGCGTCACTTACTTCTGTTGACGTGGCGAGAATAAGTGCAAAGATCGGGTCACCATACAGTCCAGCCAAAAACTTCCCGAAAGGAAACTGGGTTACCTTTGATACATCAGTGGCTGTAGCTGGTGCCAATCTGAACATCACACTGAAAACAATCTGCTACGGCGATTATGATGCTTCCAGTTACAAATACAAAGATTCAACAACAACTTGGGACATGGCAAAATCATTACCTGATGAGAATATCATCATCCGGTCAGATGAGTCAATAACAATCAATGATAATGAATATTTTGAAGTTCCGTTACGGATAAGCACAAAAATGAATGAGCTTTCCGCAGTAGGCCTGGAGTTGAATTATCCCAGCGATAAATACAAACTTGTAAGCGCCTCCATGTCCAATAACGGCAAAAAAAGCGATGCAATAAAGATCAATCCTACTTTGGAAGAGATCATCGCAGCGAATAATGACTTGCTGGTAACCGATGACCGGGGAATTATCAGAGTCGTATTTGCCACGACAAATCATTTTGATGTGGCTGCTAATGATGAACTGGTCAGGCTGGGCTTCCTTTCGCTCAATGATCCGGGTCGCGGAGAACTTGATTTTAACCTGAGCGGTACCGGTTTGATTGCGAATCAATATGGCCAAATAAATGAAGATGCCTACCTCACAATGCCAAAGATCTTCGTTCAGGGTAGCGATACGGAAGCCGGATTTGAGTTTTCTGGTTATCCCAATCCATTCAGCAGTGAGGCTACTTTGACATACAATATTCCGGAAGATGGGATTGTTAAACTGAATGTATACAATGCTATTGGCGAGTTGGTGACTGAACTGTTGAATGAAACACAGGTCAGTGGAAGGCACTCTGTAGTATTCTCAACCGGCAACCTTTCTGAGAGCCTGTATACATTTAAACTTGAATTTACAGGTTGGGATAATTCAAAATGTATGATTTTGAAATTAATTCATTAATATATCACAAATACTATCAAGGTTAATCCAAGTATCTGATGAATTAACAATTGCATTTTAGTCTCAATAATAAAGGTTGTTGAAAGGGTTTATTGTGTGATTGTATACTTGTACAACCCCTCTTGTACAAAAATCCAACACCTATTGTTCCATACAAAATAGCAAAGCAATACCTCCACAAACCCCGAATGAAAAGCGTTTTGGAAAAGGTGGCTTTCATGGCCCACTTGATATTCTGTACAAAATCCCGTACAAAAAACACCCATTTCTCCATAAACCACTTAAATCACCTGAAAAATCCCGTGATTTTCTGTACAAAACATGCTTTTACCCTGAAAATACACTGTTTTTAACCGTAATCTTTTATACATATCAGGCCAGAGAACCATTTTTTCATAAAAATTACACCGGAAAACATCTTCTGTTGCATTTATTTTTGTAAAATACAGGGATTTCACTGTAAAAACTACGCCGGAATACTTGAAGGTCTGCACCAAACATCCTTTTTCATTATAGCTTAGCACTTTTGCATGGCTTTATCAATTTTAAAAGCTAAAATCTATTTTATTTAAATACAAAAAACTTATACCTTTGGATTTGTTTTCAAATTATTGTAACAATCCAAAACAATATCTCGGAAAAATAAAAACAAAAGGAGTCCACAGATATGATTGATAAAAAATCGCTCTCCGAACGCGACATCTGCACGAAATTTATCACACCGGCCATTGAAAAAGCAGGTTGGGATAAGCAAACTCAACTTTTGGAGGAAGTGTTTTTTACCGATGGTAAGATTTATGTCCGGGGAAAGTTGTGTGCAAGGGGAAAAGCTAAGCGGGCTGACTATATTTTGTATTACAAACCCAATATTCCGGTGGCTATCATAGAGGCGAAAGATAATAATCACTCCGTAAGGGCAGGAATTCAACAGGCGCTTGACTATGCAAGGACACTTGACATCCCATGTGTGTTCAGCAGTAACGGTGATGGCTTCTTATTTCACGACAGAACCACTACCGACAGCAACATTGAAACAGAAATCAGTATTGATAACTTCCCTTCACCACAGGTTTTGTGGGAGAAATACAAAAAATACAAGGGAATAATAACCGATTTTGCCGAAAAAATAGCATCACAGGATTATTATTTTGATGGCAGCGGCAGAAAACCCAGATATTATCAACAGATAGCGATAAACAGAACTGTTGAAGCCATTGCCAACGGACAAAACAGGATTCTTTTGGTAATGGCTACCGGTACAGGAAAAACATATGCTGCATTTCAAATAATACACAGGCTTTGGAAAGTCGGCTCAAAAAAACGTATTCTGTTTTTAGCTGACAGGAATGCTTTGATCTATCAGACAAAACGTAACGACTTCAAACATTTTAAGGACAAGATGACTGTGGTTAAGCACAGGCAGATTGATAAAAGTTTTGAGATTTATTTAGCATTATATCAAGGTTTGACTGGATCGGAAGAAGATGCCGATGTTTACAAACAATTCTCTCCGGATTTTTTTGATTTAATTGTTATTGACGAATGCCACAGGGGAAGCGCAAAAGAAGATAGTGCATGGCGTGAAATTTTGACGTATTTCAAAAATGCCACACACATCGGTTTAACAGCCACACCTAAGGAAACAGAAGAAACCAGTAATATTGAATATTTTGGAGAACCCGTTTACACCTATTCACTCAAACAAGGAATTGATGATGGATTTCTTGCCCCCTACAAAGTAATCCGGGTTGCCTTAAATGTGGATACTGAAGGCTGGAGACCCGAGCAGGGCAAAACCGATAAAGATGGTAATGAAGTTGAAGATCGCATATATAACCGCAAGGACTTTGACCGCAACCTTGTAATTGAAGAGAGAACGTTAACTGTTGCCACTAAGGTTACAGAATTTTTAAAAGGCTATGACCGCTTTGCTAAAACCATCATTTTTTGTGTGGATATTGACCATGCCGAACGAATGCGTACAGCGCTTTCAAATTTAAATGCGGATTTAGTTGCTGAAAACTACAAGTATGTAATGCAAATCACGGGCGACAACGATGAAGGAAAACGTGAATTAGACAATTTCATTAACCCTGAAGAAAAATATCCCGTCATTGCTACAACTTCGGAATTAATGACAACAGGCATTGATGCCCAAACCTGCAAGGTGATTGTATTGGATGCCAATATTAATTCAATGACCAAATTCAAACAGATTATTGGGCGTGGAACACGCATAAATGAAGAATTTGGCAAAATGTATTTCACCATTATTGATTTTAGAAATGATACGGATTTATTTGCCGACAAAGACTTTGACGGTGATCCTATACGAATTAAACCCGTTACAGAAGATATTGATTTAGGAAAAATTGTTGAAGAAGAAGAAAACGATACAACTCCAATAATTGATGAAGTTACGGGTGATGAAATTGAAATTTCAATACCCGAAATTCGTTATCCTGAAACTGATTTTCCTGAAAATATAGTAAAAGAACAAAGAGAAAAAGTTTATGTAAATGGCGTAGATGTTTCTGTATTGATAAGCCGTGAATTGTATTTTGACCAACATGGCAAACCCATTACCGCCAGCCTTAAAGACCATACTAAAGAAATCATCAAAGGACAGTTTGCAACCGTTAACGATTTTCTGAACAAATGGAATACCACCGACCGAAAAGAGGCGATCATTGAAGAATTACAGGAGCAAGGCGTTTTGGTTGAGGCATTGTATGATGCCGTTGACAGGCAGGTTGATCTGTTCGACCTGATATGCCATGTGGCTTACGACCAACCGCCGCTTACCCGAAAAGAAAGAGCCAACAATGTGAAGAAGCGTAACTATTTTACCAAATATGGCGAACAGGCACGAAAAGTACTGGAAGCCTTACTCGATAAATACGCTGATGAAGGAGTCGAAAATATGGAAAGCATGGAAGTGCTGAAAGTAAAACCCCTTACCGAGTTGGGTTCCCCTATTGAAATCATAAATGAATTCGGTAGTAAGGCAAAATATATACAGGCAGTAAAGGAATTAGAAAACGAATTGTATAAAATCGCATAATGGCAGGAACATTTTCACAAATTTACATTCAGGTAGTTTTCGCCGTTAATGGCAGGCAAAGCTTTATCCAAGCATCATGGGAGGAAAGGCTTTATCAATATATTAGCGGTATCGTCAGGCAAAAAGATCAAAAAATGCTGGCAATTAACGGTGTAAACAATCATATCCACTTTTTTATCGGGATGAAACCAAGTTGTTGCCTTTCCGATTTAGTAAGGGAAATAAAAAAATCAAGCAATGAATTTATTAAGGAAAACAAGTTTTCAAAATATAAATTTAGCTGGCAGGAAGGCTACGGGGCATTTTCATATAGCCATTCACAAATTGACAGTGTGGTTAAATATATCATGAACCAGAAGGAGCATCATAAAAAAATCACATTCAGGGAGGAATATATTGATTTTTTAAAAAAATACGAGATTGAACATGATGAAAAATTTTTGTTTGATTGGTTTGATCAGCCTGAACCCGAAGGGTTCAAAGGTTTATAGGCTACAGAGGGAAAAGATTTCTGCGACCCAGAAGGGGTCGAACATCGCCCTATTTCCTCTTGCTACAAACCTTGGATCCCTTCGGTAGCAAGAATAATAAATCTTTATAAACATGATGAAAAATGTTTTTTCGATTGTCAGGATCAGCCTGAACCCGAAAGGTTCAAAGGTTTATAGGCTACAGAGGGAAAAGATTTCTGCGACCCAGAAGGGGT
>CAZMPB010000022.1:0-21219 GCA_964567775.1 uncultured Bacteroidales bacterium | reverse complement strand
GAAGGGGTCGAACATCGCCCTATTTCCTCTTGCTACAAACCTTGGATCCCTTCGGGATCAAGTATAATAAATGCTTATGAGCAACATCGGTGGCGTTATAAAATCTATAAGTATCAAAGTAAATCAAAAGGAGCATCATCGGAAAATTACATTTAAGGAAGAATACATGAAATTTTTGAATAAGTTTGAAATCGAACATGAAGAGAAATTTTTATTTGAATGGTATAATGATGAGTATAATGCAGAAAGCACCAATGGTTTATAGGAAGATTCGATAAATGAAAAATGGAAATGATGCCGAAGGTATCAAAGGTTTATAGAATATGGTATAACGGTGAATCTACGACTCCTTCGGAGTCGAACATGATATCATGTCGTATTTTCTATAAACCTGAAATCCCTTCGGGATTAAAATTGAAACGAATGAAATAACGATTTAATAAAAATAATGAGCAATATTGGTGGCGTTATAAAATCTATAAGGAACATTTTCCGAAAAAACCCCTGTCTGAGCAGAGATTCACAACATATTGAGCAGCCAGGCTGGATGCTTTTCTTAAAAATCTTTTCCGGCAAGGACAATGATTTTATAAAAAAACTTTATAAATTAGTAAAATTTTATACCTTTGGGTATTATACTATTTGGTATAATACTGATTAGTAAAAATAATCCCGATTATGAAAAAGTCACCATTTATATACGGCAACACGGTAAGCAAAGAATCGTTTACAAACAGAGAAATAGAATTTAACAAGCTATTTCAAAATTTGACCGGTGGCGTTAATACCACAATCATTTCCCCAAGAAGATGGGGAAAGTCATCACTGGTCGAGAAAGTTATTTTAGAAATCAACGACAAGGAAAAAAAATACAAAACAGCAATTATAGATTTATTTTCTGTTAGCAGCGAAGAGGAGTTTTTAGAAACCTTTGCAAGAGAAATAATAAAAGCATCTTCTACAAAATGGCAAGACTGGATAAAAAGCGGGAAAGAGTTTTTTAAAAATATAATTCCAAAGATAAGTATTGGTGTCGACCCCAATAATGACTTTAGTGTTAGTTTTGATTGGAAGGAGCTAGCAAAGCACAGTAGCGAAATTCTAAATCTGCCAGAAATTATTGGTCAAAAAAGAGGGTTTAAGATAATTGTTTGTCTTGATGAATTTCAAAACCTTTCATCTTTTGCTGATTATGAGAATTTTGAAAAAAAGATGAGAGCAGTCTGGCAACGGCAAAAAATGGTAACTTATTGTTTATATGGCAGCAAAAGGCACATGATGACGAATATATTCAATAATCCCTCAAAGCCATTTTACCGTTTTGGTGATATAATGATATTGCCAAAAATAGAGACACAAAAATGGACAACTTTTATTATACAAGGATTTGCTAATAATGGGAAGTCGATTAATGAAAAAGATGCAGAACTGATTCCCCGGCTGATGAAAAATCACTCATGGTATGTTCAGCAATTAGCTCATTATACTTGGAATATAACACAAAAAAATGCCAAATCAGGCGAGATAATGCAAGCATTAACTGAATTAATACAAGCAAACACCCCTTTGTATCAAAAAGAAATTGAAACAATTAGCGTAACTCAATTAAATTTTTTGAAAGCAGTACTTAAAGGTGAGAAACAATTTACCAGTACCGCAGTAATGAATAATTATCAATTAGGAACACCGAGAAACGTTAGCAAGAACAAGAGCATTCTTGTTGACAACGATTTAATTCAGGAAGTAGGTGGTGTTTACGAGTTTGTTGATCCGGCATTTGAACTCTGGTTTAAAAAACAATTCTTCAATCAACCTTTTAATATTAAATAATGAGCAACATAGGAGGCACCATAAAATCAATCCGCGATATTTTCAGAAAAGACCCCGGTCTGAGCGGCGATGCGCAACGCATTGAACAATTAGGCTGGATGATTTTTCTGAAACTGTTTGACGACAAAGACAAGGAAAAAGAAATCCTGAACCCCAAATACAAATCGCCTATTCCTGCGGAATTGCAGTGGCGAAACTGGGCAGAAGATGATGAAGGCATCACAGGCGATGAACTCATCAATTTTGTGAACAACAATCTTTTTCCGGCACTCAAAAATTTAACCGTTGCGTCTGATGATCGTTTAGGCATTACCATCCGCCAGATTTTTGATGGCACTAACAACTACATGAAAAGCGGCACTACCTTCCGCCAGGCCATTAACAAACTCAACGAAATTGATTTTAACAGCAGCAAGGAGCATCACGTTTTCAATGTGATTTATGAGGAGGTTTTACAGGGCCTGGCTGCCAAAAAAGATACCGGCGAATTTTACACACCCAGAGCTGTAACGCAGTTTATTATTGATATGGTAAACCCCAAACTGGGCGAAAAAATTATGGATCCAGCTTGTGGCACAGCGGGATTTTTGGTGTGCGCCATTGAGCATGTGCGTAAGCAAGTAAATAATGTTGCCGACCGAAAAGTTTTGCAGGAGAACATCACGGGAACAGAGCTAAAGCCTTTGCCTTTTATGCTGAGTGTGATAAACCTGATTACACACGATATAGAAGTACCGCAGATTGAAAACGGTGATTCACTGAGCCGTGAATACAATTCCATCAAACAAAAAGACCGTGTCAATATTATTGTTGCCAATCCTCCTTTTGGCGGGGTGGTAGGCGATGGCATGGAAACCAATTTCCCGTTGAATTACCGGACAAAAGAAAGTGCAGACCTGTTTTTGATTTTGTTTATACAATTGCTTAAAGATGGCGGACGTGCAGGCATTGTGCTGCCCGACGGCAGTTTAACAGGCGATGGCGTAAAGCAACGCGTAAGGCAAAAACTGCTGGAAGATTGTAACCTGCATACCATTGTAAGGCTTCCGCAAAGCGTTTTTGCTCCGTATGCCACTGTAAACACCAACCTGATTTTCTTTGAAAAAGGCACTTCGACAGGCTCAGTACCCGCCACCAAAGAGATTTGGTACTACGAACACACATTGCCCGAAGGATACAAAGCCTACAGTAAAACAAAACCGATTCAGGCTAAAGAATTTGATCCCATTAAAAAATGGTGGAACAACAGAATAGAAAGTGAAATAAGTTGGAAAGTCCCCATTAAGACCATCATTGACCGCAACTATGATTTGGATATTAAAAACCCGGCTAAAAAAGAAGAAGAACAGGAATACAGCAGTTCAGAACTGATGAAGATGCTACAAGCTTCTTTTGAAAAATGCAACCAACTGTTAAATCAATTGAAGGAGGCCGTGAAATGAAAATTCAACGCCAGTTTGATGAAATTATCTTTCTAATCAAAGATGCCCGATATAAAGCATTTAAAGCAGTAAATACCCACCTTATTGACTTGTACTGGGAAATAGGATGCTACATCAGCAAAAGGACAGATACTGAAGGATGGGGCAAATCAACCGTTCAGGAATTAGCCGCATTTATTGCAAGGCAAGAACCTGATTTAAAAGGGTTTTCGGATAAAAACCTATGGCGGATGAAGCAATTTTATGATACGTATAAGGACACACCAAAACTCTCAGCATTGCTGAGAGAATTAAGCTGGACACATAATCTTATGATAATTTCAAAGTGCCGGACTAATGAAGAAAGAGAGTTTTATCTGGTTTTAAGTAAAAAAGAGAACTATACTTACAGGGAACTTGAAAGACAAATTAATGCGTCATTGTTTGAGAGAACCATGATTGGCAATCAAAAACTCTCAGCAACGCTGAGAGAATTTCCGGCACAGACAGAGAATATATTTAAAGAAACCTATGTGCTTGACTTTCTGAATCTTCCAGAGCCCCATTCCGAAGCTGATTTACAAAAGCAACTCATCCGCAGAATGAAAAAATTCATACTTGAATTGGGAAAAGATTTTCTGTTTATGGGCGAAGAATACCGCTTGGAGGTGGGCAATAAAGACTTCTCAACAGACTTGCTTTTTTATCATAGAGGATTACAGTGTTTGGTGGCATTTGAACTAAAAACAGTTGAATTTGAGCCGGAACATCTTGGTAAAATTAATTTCTATTTAGAGGCATTGGACAGGGATGTAAAGAAACCCCACGAAAACCCAAGCATCGGTATATTGCTGTGCAAAAACAAAAACTTAGAAGTTGTTGAATATGCCCTGAACCGAAGTTTATCGCCCACTCTTATAAGTCAATATACAACCGTGCTGCCCGATAAAAAACTCCTGCAGTCTAAACTAAAAGAGTTTTACGAATTGTATTTAAATTTTGAAAATGAAAATGAAGAATAAAAAGAGCAGCAAATGAGTTGGAAAAAAGTAAAGTTGGGAGAGGTTATTAAACAGCGGAAAGGTTTTATTCATATTGACAATGATGTTGAATATAAACTATGTCGTGTTAGGGTTCATCGACAAGGAGTAGTTTTAAGAGAAAATCTTAAGGGATTTCAAATCAATACCAAGAAGCAACAAGTTTGTAAATCGGGGGATTTTATAGTAGCAGAAATGGATGCAAAGGTAGGTGGTTATGGTTTTATCCCTCAAGATTTAGATGGGGCAATTGTTAGCAGCCACTATTTTTTATTTGAACTGGACATTAATAAAATCCGGCCTCAGTTTTTAGAAGTTGTCTCTCAATTAAAAATATTGCAAGAACAAATTAAAGCTGTAGGTTCAACCAATTATGCCGCAATCCGGCCCGCAAATGTTTTGGAATGGGAAATACCATTTCCTCCAATTGAAAAGCAAATTGAGATTGAAAAAATTTTTGAAAATGCAAAATTAAATATTGATAAATTAAATTTACAATACCAATTCCAACTCACCCAACTCGAAAACCTTAACCAGGCCATATTACAGGAAGCGGTTCAGGGCAAATTAGTTCCGCAAAATCCAAATGACGAACCAGCCAGCGAACTACTCAAACGCATTGCTTCGACTACGCTCAGCACAGGAAAAGCCACCCTTCGACAGGCTCAGGGGGCTAAGAAAATAAAAGAGTTACCACCTATTAAACCCGAAGAAATTCCTTTTGAAATTCCGGAAAGTTGGGTGTGGTGTAGGTTGGGGGAAATTATCCAGTATACCGAGAATCTTGATATTCAAAAGCACCTTTCTCCTGAAACAATCGTGAATTATGTTGACATTGATGCTATTGATAATCAAAATTATATTATTAGGGAAGCAAAACAAAAACCAGTTAGAGAACTTTCAACAAGAGCAAGAAGAGTCTTAAGGCCTAATTATATTGCCTATTCAACTGTTAGACCCTATTTGAAAAATATTGCAATAATTGAAGATGAATTAGAAAATTATATTGGTTCAACTGGGTTCAATGTATTCAAAAGTTTAGAAGTAGAATTGAGATATACCTTTTACTATTTACTCACGCCATATGTAAATAATTCATTTAAGGATTTGATGGTGGGATTTAATTCTCCAAGTATAACCAATGACCAATTTGAAAAGAGTTTATTTCCTCTTCCCCCACTATCCGAACAAAAACGCATAGTAGCGGAAATAGAAAGGCAATTTGCCAAAACCAAACAATTAAAGGAACACATCATCGCCAACCGGCAAGCTACAGAGCAATTATTAAAAGCATTGTTGCATGGGGCGTTTGAGCATGCCGATGCGGCAGTACAGGCAGGTGAGGTGGAGGAGAAAGAAAAAAATACGGATTTTGCTATGGCAGCGGAAAAAGAAGAAAAATATAAGAAAAATGAAAGAACGAAATATTAAAAAATACAATTCGTTTTTTAGTACAAAAGTCTTAAATGACGAGCTTGTTTGTGATTTTTTCATAAGGGTATTAAGGCGGTTTAATTGGGAAATTAATAAAGTGGCTGACACTTTTTATAGTTATGGACCAGATAGTACGAATGACCTTTTCGAACAAACTGAGCGATGTCTTTTAGGTATATTTATTAATTCTGTATTAAAAGTTTTTCCGGTTGATGCTATTATGGAAGAATATTCTGTTTATAGAAAAAAAAATATTGGTCGTGCAGATTTGCTAATAAGACATTATTATAACAATCATTCTGTAGGATTCCTTATTGAGGCAAAGAGAGAAATTTTTACTGGCCAATCTTATAATAAAACTCAAATCCGCACATTATTTTCAGAACCACTCACCCAAGCAAAAAAATACTACAATTCTGAAAAAAAACTATTTCCTGCCACTACCTACATTATTCCAGTAATTTTTGAAAGAGTATACGGGGAAGAAAAAGTTGAACGAGTAAAAAAAACAATTTGGGAAAATTCTGTAGTTGACTTTTATTCTTTTTACCACACAAAAAATGCAGGATTACTGGTGTACGGAATGGTTCAACTGGTAAAAAAATAGGCAAACCGGTTAGCTAATTTTTATAATTCATGCAAGAGAAAAACAAGAAAAACACCAAATTAAACATACAAATGAAAAAATCTGTAATCTTAAGCATTTTGCTAATTTTCGGGGCTTACAGCCTTTCAAATGCTGCAACTAAGAGCAAAGCCTCGGTGTTAAAAGATTTTTTTGTAAAAAAAGGCGCTAATGTTATCCAAAATTGGGCACACCCGCTCAGCAAGTATTATTCCGACAAAACAGTTATTACAATTGCTTCCGGCACTGTTGTTTTAAATCTTTATTATTCCAGAAACGGATATTATTTTAATTGTAAATATTCTGTTGTCATAAACCCAGCCGGATATTTTTCATCATTAAAAGTAACAAATGAAGGCTATTCCAAGTACCCCTGTTTTTCTACATGCGAAAAGGTAAAAGATCGTCAAAAGAATATAAATATTTATTCAGGTGACAGGGAACTTGTAAAAATTATGGAATCCTTTCTTCATAAAACCATTAGTGCATTTTTATGCGAGGACTATTGTCTTCTGGGCTTAAATTATTACTGGAAATTTAATAAATACAGGGCGAATTATTTGGCGCAGGGGAAATGAGGAAGTTATGGTACTACCTGGTTTGTTTTAGTCTGAAATTCGGATCGGTATAATTCATTAAAAGGTCTTTAATATGAATATGTTCAATGCCTTGATAAGTATTGCCTGAAAAAGCATCCATTGTGATCACTTTTTTTACATAATTATCTTTTATTTTCAACAAATTACCAAACTCACGGTTAATCGTATTTTCTTCATTTAATCGTAATGAAACTTGCACATACATTTTTTCGCCATCTTTTTCGCATACAAAATCTATTTCTTCGGTATTCAAATTTCCGGTGCTTACTTTCCATCCCAGAAACACCAAATGATTATAAACAATGTTTTCAAGCACTTTTCCCATATCTTGAGGTTTATAACCCAAAATAGCATGGCGGATACCCAGATTTTCAAAATAATATTTTTCACCAAATTCAAACAGTCGTTTGCCAATGATATCATATCGTTCAACCCGACGAATTAAAAAAGCATTTGCCAAATAATCAATATATACTTGTATCTGGTTTGGTGAAATCTTAATTTGTTGCGATTTAAGAAAATCACTAATCCGTTTAGCAGAAAACAAACTCCCTACATTGTCGGCTAAAAAAAATACTAATTTTTCCAAAAACCGGATATTACGTATGCCATATCTGTCAATAACATCCCGAAAGACGATTGTTGAATAAATATTTTTTAGGTATTCAAACACAACATCATCCTCAAGCGATAAATGGATTAAATAAGGCAGCCCTCCATATTTGAAGTATTTATTTAATGATCTGTCAGAATCATTTAATTTATGAAAGAGCAGAAACTCCTCATAAGAAAGACTATGAATTGTGATTTCGACAAAACGTCCGCTGAGCAGAGTAGCCAATTCACCCGATAAAAGTTTTGCATTACTTCCCGTACAGTAAATATCAATATTCTTGTTCAAAAGTAATGAACGCAATGCTTTTTCAAATTCAGCAATCTCCTGAATTTCATCTATAAAAATATAGTTCATCCTGTTTGAAACCAAATGAGATAACACATATTCGTTTAACCCACTTGCTGTGCGAATAGAATCAAAAGCAAAATCCTCCTTATTTATGTATATAACCTGAGCATCAGGGTCTCGTTCTTTTATAAGCTGAATAATCTGAAAGAGTATATAACTTTTACCAACACGACGTTGTCCGGTAAATACCTTTATTATTTGCTTACCTATAAATGGAGATATGCGGGAAATATATTGTTCCCGTTTTATTAGTTTGCCAGGAATTATTAATTCGTTCATAATTATAATTATGATTATAACTTTAGGCAAATATACAAAATGTTTTAAGTATGTTTATAAAATGTTTGGATTTTATTTTCAACGTATAGACTAATATCCTTTGGCAACTTTGCTGTATTGCCTAACATTCAAGCCATGTGTGTTATGAAAAATAAAAAACAAACTACTCAAAAAAAACAAACTGTCCCCCACTTTTAGAGAAGAAGAAGTGCTTTTTTATAAATGTGAGCAAGCTTGAGCGTTGCAGTTCAAGAAATCACTGATGGCGTGCGTTATAAAACTATTTGTGCGCGTTTTTAATGCGTACTATATGTAAACTTATGCGCCTGTTTGGCAAACTTTTCTCCGGCTGGAAAATAAAAAAGCCCTTGTATTTCTACAAAGGCTTTTATTGTACCCCGGGCGGGACTTGAACCCGCACGACCGCAATGGTCACAGGATTTTAAGTCCTGCGTGTCTACCAGTTCCACCACCAGGGCAACAAAGAACGTTTGGTATTCTAAAAAAAATCCTCTCTGCGTCGAGAGGATTTCTTTCTGGAGCGGAAGACGGGACTCGAACCCGCGACCCCGACCTTGGCAAGGTCGTGCTCTACCAACTGAGCTACTTCCGCATTGGGGCTGCAAATATAATAATTTTTTTTAAAACAAAATATTTTAAGTTTTTCTCTGAAAAATTTTTACTTTTATTCCTGTTAAATTCCGGCCATGTCAAAACTCTATATCGTCCCCACTCCCATAGGCAACCTTGAAGACATCACGCTACGCGCCATCCGCATCCTGAAAGAAGCCGATGTGATACTGGCGGAAGATACCCGCACCAGCAGCGTCCTGCTAAAACGCCACGAGATCACCAACAAAATGTTCGCATACCACCAGTTCAACGAGCACCGCAGTCTGCAGACCATCGTAAAACGCATACAGTCAGGCGAAACCATGGCGATGATCAGCGATGCCGGCACTCCGGGAATTTCAGATGCCGGATTTTTGCTTGTCCGCGAATGTATCAGTCAGGGCATTGAAGTGGAATGCCTGCCCGGGCCTACGGCTTTTGTCCCTGCATTGGTAATTTCCGGACTGCCCTGCGATCGGTTTTATTTTGAAGGCTTTTTGCCTCACAAAAAAGGCCGGCAGACACGCCTCACCTTCCTCGCCCAACTGGAAACCACCGTGGTTCTTTACGAGTCGCCGCACCGCCTGCTCAAGACCATCGAACAATGCCGCGAATTCTTCGGCGAGGATCGAAAAGCTGCCGTCATCCGTGAACTGACAAAAATTCACGAAGAGGTCATCCGCGGCAGCCTTGGGGAAATAGTATTATCTTTGCAGGACAAAACCGTTAAAGGTGAGATCGTGATTGTCATAGAAGGAAAATAAAACCTATGCCCAAAAAAAACTTTATTTCGTTGCTGCTTTTTCTGCTGACCTTTACGGGGCTTGCACAGGAAAATGTACCCTTGCAGCGCGATATTGTTTTTACACTTGATAAATACCTCAACCGTAAAGATACTAAAGTTTTTACCGCAATAAAACCTTACAACAAAAGTTTTACAGAGAAAGTCGTAAAAGTCGATTCGGCCATTACACCAGGATGCCGGCCAGCCAAAGAAAAAGAACGGTGGTTCAAACGCAAGATCTTCCGCGAAGACCTGTTCGTGGTCAACTATGAGGATTTTCATCTTTACGTCAGTCCTTTGTTTAACTTTGGCTACGGACTATCCCTGGCCGAGAAAAAAAGCCTCTACTTCAACACGCGCGGTGTTCAGCTTAGAGGAACATTCGGCAAAAAAATTTATTTTATCACCTCTTATTACGAAACTCAGGCAAGGTTCCCGGATTATGTTACTGATTTTATAAAATTTTACGAGGTCGCCCCCGGCAACGGACGGGTAAAAGATTTCAAGACCGGCGGCTATGACTACGGAACGGCCTACGGGTTGATATCTTTCACTCCTGAGCCTCATTGGAACATTCAGTTTGGATTTGACAAGAATTTTATAGGCGACGGCTACCGGTCGCTGCTGCTGTCGGACAACAGCTATCAATACCCTTTTCTGAAAATCTTCGTGAACTATGACTGGTTTTATTATCAGACTATTTTCACTGCTTTTCAGAACCTCAACACCGCAAACGTGATAAGCGCTCCATTCGCCTGGGATCATGGTTACCAGACCAAGCCCGGAACATTCAACTACGCAGGCTTCCGTATCGGAAAAACCGTGGAGCTCGGCCTCTTCGAAGGCATTATCTGGAAAGCAGAAGTAAGCGGCCGTAAGTTCAACTGGAATAGTATGATCCCGGTAATTCTTGTTAACACGGTTCATTATTCGCTTTACAACCAGAATAATGTTTTGCTCGGCCTGACGGCAAAATACAAACCCCTGAACACCTTGAATTTTTATGGCCAACTGATGATCGACAACCTGAAGATCGGCAAAATATTCAAAAGAGGCTATCAGAGTAATGCCTTAGGTATTCAGCTTGGCGGAAAATGGGTGGATATGTTCGGCCTTCAGAATCTGAACATGCAGGTGGAATATAACCAGGTAAGGCCTTTTGCCTATTCATCGCCCAATCCTCAGCAAAGCTATACACACTACAACCAGGCGCTGGCACATCCGCTGGGTGCAAATTTCAGGGAGCTCGTCGCCTTTATGAATTACCGCTACCGCAGAATTTTCATGGAGGTACAGCTTAATTATGCTATGACGGGCTTGGACACCGACTCGACCAACTGGGGGCAGAATATTTTCTTATCACAGACCACAAATCAAAACGGGTACAATTCGACGGGAAACTATATCGCGCAGGGTGTGAAGACAGATATCCTCAACGCGGGAATTAGGGCCGGATATTTATTTAACCCTAAGACAAACCTGGTCGTTGAAGCAGGCTATAATGTGCGGAAAATGAATAACGCATATAGCAACCGGTTGACACACTATTTTTATTTTGGTTTAAAGACATCGCTGACTAATATGTATAACGATTTATAATTTTTTGAGAAAAAAAACAAAACATATCATCCTTTTTCTGATCGCCGTCTTTACCGGCTTTCCCGCCTTTGCGCAGTACTCGCACTTTACCGGATTCTCCGGGATGCAGGAGGTGCTCAATGCAAAGCTTTATACGCATGGAGCACGCTTCCATCCCGATGTACAGCCATATTATCAGCAGGAGATTTCCGCCGTGGGAAATTTCGACAGCATTTTCAATTATAAGATCCCAAAAGAAACAAAATTTTACAAAACACTTCTCACCAAAAACCTGATAAATTATTATGACGGGGAGGTTTTTGTCGCCGCTGATCCCCTGATAGATGCCGTGGGCGGCTTTGATCTTTCGGGAAAGAAAGCGTTTTTTGAGTCGGGCATCGGCGCGCGTTTAAACCTTAACTTGTACAAAAAAGTCTTTGCCGGCGGATCCATCATGTACTATCAGTCGTCTTTTCCGCAATATATAGACGATAAGATCACAGCCCAGAGAGCTGTTCCCGGGCATAATTATGCCTACAAGTCCGCATTAGGCGGATACAATTATCTTGATTATGAGTTCTACCTGTCATATAATTTTTTAAAGTATTTCACCCTGGAAACAGGTTTCGGAAAAAATTTCTGGGGCGATGGCTACCGCTCGCTTTTCTTGTCCGACGCAGCTTATAACTACCCGTATTTAAAACTTACCACCAACGTCTGGAATATAAAACTTGTCAACCTGTACACGAATTTCAAGGACATGACAGGCATTTATTCAACCACAAAGTGGAAAAACATGACCAATAAATTCGGGGCTTTCCATTATTTGAGCTGGGACATTTCCAAACGTGTGAATTTTGGTTTTTTTGAATCCATCATCTGGCAGGGCAAAAGCGGCGGGAGTTCCCGTGGTTTTGACGTGGCCTACCTCAACCCCGTTATTTTTCTGCGCCCCATAGAATTTCAACGGGGTTCACCCGATAATTCATTGCTGGGAGTAAGCCTGAGAGTTAAAGTCGGCAAAAAGACTTCTTTTTACGGGCAGTTGCTCATTGACGATATCATCTTAGGTGAAGTAAAAAAAGGAATTATCAACCGGTTCAAACGCATACGTCATCCCGAGGACAACAGCCTGGTGTATGGTTTCTGGACTAACAAACAAGCCTGGCAGATCGGTGTAAAATCTTATGATCTGTTCAAACTAAAAAATCTCTCTGCTTTGCTTGAATTTAATTTTGCCCGCCCGTATACTTACGCACACCGCGTTGTTGCTCAAAATTACGGACATTACAACCAGCCGCTGGCGCATCCCGGAGGAGCGAATTTCATGGAAACATGCCTTTTTCTTCGCTACAATTATCAACGCTGGTTTTTTGAGCTACATGCCAATTATACCGTTACCGGATTGGATTCCGTCAATTCTGATGTTGGCCAGGACATCTACAAGCCCGCTTGGGATGCGTACGATGCCTCGGTCGGGAATGTTGTGCTGAACCCATATTTCAATGTGATCGCGCAAGGCATTAAAACCCGCATCGGCTATTATTCGCTTAATGTGGCTTACCTGTTGAATCCCAAGAATAATCTGCGCCTGGTGCTGAACTATTATTACCGCAGTTCAAACTCAAAAATACTTAACAGTTCGGCCAACGTAATTTCTTTGGGGGTCAAGATGTCGGTTCCCGACCGGCATTTCGATTACTAATAATTGTTCATCCGGGTTCCAGTACATTTTTTATATCAAAATAAGACATTCTGGTCACTACGGAGGAGTGAAATAATTATAAAAAGATCATATTGGAGATTAAAAACAACTCCAGAGTAGTCGCACATTTTACACCAAATGGAAATGTAAAATAGTTGACGATGTCATAGTCTATAAAACTATTCACTACTGACCGGTAAAAATAAATTGAAATTCATTGAAGTCATACAAGCGCTGCATTTTGAAATGTTATACATTTATTTATAATAGTTTTGTGCGCAAGCTAATTTGGCATAATGCCGATAGAGTAGCTGTTGCAGTACAATTCAACTGTTCCACACACATACCTGTCACTCCCATGAAATTTCATGAGTGTCGGGATTGTACTGATACAGATACCATATCGGTATTGAACCCACTACGGGGTTCATGTTTTTTGTTTATAATTTTTTTCTAAAAATATTTTATCCCGCTGGGATAAAAGAAGCAAAGCATTGTGCCAGAGGCACAAAACATTTTTAAAATTAACAGAAAAGGAAAAAAGTGTGCCTTTAGGTACACGAAGTTTTTTTTCCGGACAACAGTGAAAACTATTGACAAAAATTTGATTAAAAAATTTTAAATCAATAGACTTTTTCTTCTGCAGCCTGCAGGACAACATCGGTGGCCACATCATAAACGTATGCCACAACCTTGCAATGTTTGTCATTCCAGCCCGGATCGAGTATCTTTTTATACGTCCTGATAACTGCCGAATCCTGGGCAACATTTCCGGAAGTCAGGATTTCGCCAAAAGTACCCACAAATTCGTCCCTCATCACATCCATAAAAACATAATCAATAATGTCGGGCGTAGTACCAACGGCACTGTTATTATTTTTCTGATAACCGACAATGCTGTCTTCAGAAACAAAAAGTGCGATCTTCAGGTTTTGTGAGTTGGCCGTCAGAAACTTTGTTTTCACATGCGAACACAATTTACGGGTCGCCGGATCATAATTATTAATAATTTGAAGAGTGATTACCGGTGCTTGCGCCAGAACCGTTTCGGCTTTAGCCTGCCAGGTAGAAGGGTCGCCGTAAAAATTGTCTGTCCCGACAAGTTTTTCACGGTTGAAGCCCGCACGGGGTTCGCCGGGGATGGTAAAATAGTTGTATAATCCGTCTCCGTGGGTGCCTGCCCTCAGGTCAAGGCTGTAATTCCCCGGTTCGGGATCGGCCAGAATACTGGCATGTATGGCAAGCACCACCACCCTGTCCCCATAGGACTCTTGTTTTATCAGATGAATATAATGCGCTCCCCCCGGGCAATACACACATTTATGCCCCGTAAACTCTTCAATCAGCAGCGTCTTATTAGGCGTGGCGGTATCGGGAAAAGCAGGTACAGGGCAGTCAGAGACATCCGTAACATTCATATAAGGCGGCTTCACCTTATCACATGAGAGAAACAATACTACCCCGGATAATAAAAAGAAGCCGATGATCAGAAAATATTTTTTCATTTTTTCAGGTATTAAAAACTGCTTGAAATTGACAAAGATAAACCGTTTGCGGCAGGCACATACCTACAGACACCGCCAACACATAAAATGCCTGCCCGTTGACGCCCGTAATTAAGGGCAATGCGGGTGGAACCTATCGCAAAAGCAGTGGCAACACTATAATAATGAAGGCGTTTCTCAGAAATGTCGTTGCCATAATTATACATATCAGACACCGAAAAAAACCATTTGGGTGCGATGGTATATTCCACAAGTGCATACGCCCACGATCCTTCGCCCTGTTTCGTGTACATGTGCTGAAGTTCGGAACGGATGGAATGTTTATCATTAACGTTAAAGGTCATATCAACAACGACAGTATGCGAATGAATATTGGGCATTTCATGGCCTTCGATAACAGTCGAATTATACTGGATATAAAAATAATCCACGATCAGCTTAAAAGTTTTGTTGAACTTTTTTGAAAATTCAAAATTAAAATTCTCATAATAAACTTCTTTGCTGATCTTAAAGAAATCCGATTTGTACCCTAAGGTTCCGGTGGAATCTATCGGGGTGTTTTCGTCAAGCTGTTCCTTATGGATGCCATTGTAACGTGAATAGGTCAACGATAGGGTGGTTCCGTATTTCCCACCAAGCTTCGATTTCTTTTTAAAAGTATAGATACCCTGTGCCTGCAAACCAAATTCTCCATTGGGTTGGGTGCCATAAGTGTATATCGCGGGAAGGCCGTACGTGGTTTGCTTTGCCAGCGACGGGATATAATTAATATTAAGGTCGTTTCCTTCGGCATTTCTGTCGGATTTAAAACTCATATTATCCGTGCGTATGGCGGCCAGATAAAATCCCATTCCTTTCCTCGCATAAGTAAGCTGAAGAAGCGTAGCATTTCCGGGCTTATAAATCCGGTTGTTTACTGTCGATGGATCGTTAATCTTATGAGCATACTCTCCGTTGACCATAAAATTTTTATAGCTCACGGACCCTCTGCCGCCGTATGTGGCCACATTTTTAGGCAAATTAAAAACAGGATCATCGGCTTCCTGATATTTGCTCACGAAACTACCGCCAATGCTCACCCTGAGCGCCTTGTCCTTAATTTTTTCAAAGGCATCATTGATGCTGAATTCGGCATCGGCACCTCTCACCACGCCCGGGCCATGGTCGAAATAAAAACGCTGCTTGCCCCATATTCCTTTTAATGTAATTCCTTTCCACGGATTTACGCGGATATTCACGCCGTCCAATGAATTGTCCAAGCCCAGGCTGGGGTCTTGCCAGGTACGGTAAACCAGGCCGGAGCCAAACTGATCGTAGGAGTTGCCCACAGTAATTGTGAATTTATCCTTTTCGAACGAAACAAAGCGATACGGGATACCAATGCCCTTGTAACGGGCATCATAGCCCTGAAGGGCATATAAATAATTTTCAAACCGGAAGCCGGCAGAAAACGGACCGTTGGTGTAATTAATGTTTGCAAAGGCATTCATCAGCACTTTTTGAGGTACATCAGGTGCGCCAATCATAGAATCTTTGTTATAGTACATCCCGTCGAACTGGAAATTTCCGCTGATCTGGCTGTTTTTCAGAAATTTCTCAACGCCCTGTGCCCGGGCCGGGCTGTTAGAAAAAAAACAAAATATAATGACAACGATGAAAAAAGCATATTTGTATCTCATAAATACTTTCTTAATTAAACCCTGTATTGATCTTTATTCTGCATCAAGGGGTTCGCCCTTTACAACTTTTCTGACGATGTTTATCAGTTCGAGTTCACTTCCCTGTGAAAAGGAAGTGTGCTGCCAGACTATTTCATTATTAGCGTTGATCACAAAAGTATGCGGGATCAGGTTTACATTCATCCCTCTTTTGAAGTCGCTGTTAACATCCAAATACACTTCATAATCCCAGTTTTTGCCATTAACGTAAGGACTTACGTTGCGTGATGTTTTCGAATCATCGATGGATACGGCGATCAGTTTCACCCCAGTTTCCGCCTGCCAGTCTTCGTATACATCAGCAATTGTGGTAAGCTCATTCACACAAGGTTTGCACCAGGTAGCCCAAAAACTTATGATAATTGGTTTTCCATTGTTAGAAATGTCGGAGGTGTTGAAAGTTTTATTGTCGAGGGTTTTTAATTCGACAGATGGAATCTTTTTCAATCCGACAGGATTTGTAATGGCTTGGTCTTGCGCAAAAACAAAGACAGTGCAAAACATAAATATTAATGCAAAACTGATTGTTGATTTCATAGACTAAAAGTTTAAAAGGGCAAATTTACCATAAATAAACAAAAATCAGGCTATTTAATATTTGATGCGGTTAATTTTATGTTAAACCTTGAAAGCCGGCTTTTTTTGTATTATTTTTGTAAGATAGAATAAACAAATTCTTTTTAGCGTTAAATCTTTAAATTACTCATACAACCTTAAAATATAGCATCATGAAAAAAATAATACTACTCACCTTTGGACTTTTAATCCTTTTTCTTAGCGGGAGCGCTCAAAATCTCACCTTATCCAGAAACAGTAATATTGTTGCAAATGGCGACACACTAACATTTTTAGGTGGTTATCTCAATACCATTGCAGCAACAGTTGATGTTAAAAACAATTCCACCGACACACTATCTGTTAAGTGCAGAAGAACGCATATCGACGTGATCCACGAATCGAAAAATTCCATTTGCTGGGGCGGAGGCTGTTGGCCCGACACGGTATCAGAAACTCCGAATCCAGAAGTTCTTGACCCTGGCGCTACCAATTCAATGTTTTCAGGTGATTACTTAGCAAATGGCGTTGCGGGAATTTCAATAATCAGGTATACATTTTTTGACATGTCTAATACCAGTGATTCCGTATGCTTTTTTGCAAAGTTCATAAGCCTGGCAGATTTCGGATTAAATGAAACATCAAACTCCTTAATGATTGGAGGTGTGTATCCTAATCCAGCCGATAAAGCCTGTTTTATTGATTACATACTTCCCGTAGCAGAAAATAACGCTAAAATAATTATTACCGATATGGTAGGTAATGAAGTTAAGATAATTCCTGTGAAAGAAAAAGAAGGAAAAATGCGTATCGCTACATATGATATGCCGGAAGGTGTATATTTTTATTCGTTTATCATAAACAACAAAGCACATTACACTAAAAAACTTGTTGTTGCCCACCAGTAAGAGCATGGAGTTTATGCCAATAAAAAAAGCGCAGCCTCTCTGCGCTTTTTTTATGTTATCAGATTAACTGCTATTTTAATTTAAATTCTTTTTTGATCTTATCAACATAGTCAAGTTTTTCCCATGCAAAGAATTCTACTTTTTTGAAGTGCTTGATTGCTCCGTCAACTTTTTTGGATTTGGTCGTCCCGTTCTGATAATAAACTTCTACTTCTTCAAAGTGGTTTGTTCTTCCAAAATGTCCGTAGGTGGTTGTTTCCTGGAAAATAGGGTTTTTCAGGCTGAAGCGTTCCACGATGGCATAAGGGCGAAGGTCAAATATTTTTTCTACTTTTTTGGCAATTTCTCCGTCCTTCATTATTTTTCCTTTTGCATCCTTAACTTTAGCAGTGCCGTGGGTATCAACATAAACGCCGACAGGCTGTGCCACACCGATAGCGTATGCCACCTGGATGAGCACTTCGTCGGCCAGGCCGGCAGCCACCAGGTTTTTAGCAATGTGGCGGGCTGCATAGGCTGCTGAGCGGTCCACTTTTGAGCTGTCTTTTCCGGAAAAAGCGCCACCACCGTGTGCACCTTTACCGCCATAGGTATCCACAATAATTTTTCTTCCGGTCAATCCTGTATCGCCGTGAGGCCCGCCAATAATGAATTTTCCGGTAGGATTGACATACAGTTTGTAGTTGCTTTGAAATAAACTCTGAACACGTTTGGGCAATGTTTTTACCACGCGGGGAACCAGTATGTTTCTTATATCTGCAGCAATCTGATCCTGCATAGCTTTTTCGGCAGCTTTGCTATCTTTTTCGCTCTTGCTTTTTGGTGTGATAAAATCATCGTGCTGTGTGGAAATAACAATAGTATCAATGCGTACAGGTTTTCCATCGTCATCATATTCTATGGTAACCTGCGATTTTGAATCCGGACGGAGGTATTTCATTTTTCTCCCTTCGCGGCGAATGGCGGCCAGTTCCTGGAGCAGGATATGTGCCAGTTCGATCGGCATAGGCATATAGTTATCCATGTCTTTACAAGCATAGCCAAACATCATTCCCTGATCTCCGGCGCCCTGGTCTTCTTTTTTCTGGCGGACGACACCCTGGTTGATATCGGGTGACTGCCCGTGAACTGTCGATATCACCCCGCAGGAGGTGGCATCGAAATTGTATTCGGCTTTAACATAGCCGATCTTTTTGATCACATCACGAACAACTCTCTGGATATCGACATATCCGGTGGTTTTCACCTCGCCGCTGCAAACAGCCAAGCCCGTGGTAACAAGGGTTTCGCAGGCAACTTTCGACTCGGGGTCGAAGCGCAAAAATTCATCAAGCAATGCATCAGAAATCTGATCTGCAACTTTATCCGGATGTCCTTCAGATACGGACTCGGATGTAAATAAGTATCCCATAACAATTTTGTTTTAGTTAATAATTTTGTTCAGAAAAGTGTAGGATTGTATCGGCAGGGAAATTTTATTTTAGCATTTTTTTCCGTGGTTGCAAGCAATCCAAATCTTTCCACTTTTGAGGATGCAAAATTACAACTTTTTATTAAAAAACAAATAATTTAGGTTAAATCTTTTTTTGAGGTGCTGACATTATAAAATGTATTCCTTAAAAAATCAAATTGCCCGTTAGGGCATAAATATCCATAGAACATAAAGAATATCTGATTTTTTTTCCGTAGGGAATTAACGCATGAATAATTTCAAAAAAATCAGGGTTAATCAATTGGCATAAAAATGTAATGGTCGTCATAATGACTATCTCATTGTTTTGTTTATGTCCTACGGACAATAATTTATTCTTGACATGATCATTCTATTGATATTTAAGCCCTACGGGCTACGGGTAATAAGATTTTTATATGAATAAAAATACTATATTTTAAGGAGAGAGTCCGGACTAGCACCTCAAAAAAAGAAATCCCCATAATTTATTTTTCTTCCGTAAGTTTATGAAAAACTTCTTCCATGCTGACTGTTTCTTTGTGCATGGAAAGCACTTCGATGTTGCTTTTTACTGCGAATTTAAAAATTTCGCTGCGGACATCCACATCATCGTCTGATTCGATATCCCATATGAATCCCCTTCTCGGCGTTACTTTCAGCACACCGGGTATTTTTTTCAGAAAATCATTATTAACGTTGGTGTTGAATTCAACGGTAATTGTATTTCTTTTCTTTAATAAATGTTGCATGTTCACCGTAAGGTCGTCTGCGACAATAATGCCATTATTGATGATGATGGCACGGCTGCAAATAGCTTCCACTTCCTGCATGATATGCGTGGAAAGCATGACCGTTTTTTCTTTGCCGATCTTTTTTATCAGGTTGCGAATCTCAAGAATCTGGTTGGGGTCGAGGCCCGTTGTAGGTTCGTCAAGGATCAACACTTCGGGATCGTGCATAAGCGCCTGGGCCAAACCGACACGTTGCCGGTAACCTTTTGAAAGCGCCCCGATCTTTTTGTTCTGCTCGGCTTCAAGACCTGTCAATGCTATCATTTGCTGAACCCGTGATTTTTTATTTTTCCCGAGCTTATGCAGGCCGGCAATAAAAAACAGGAATTCTTTCACGTACATTTCCAGATACAAAGGATTCTGCTCAGCGAGATAACCTACTTTTTTACGCACCTCCAGCGACTGTTCCCTGACATCAAAATCACATACAAAAGCCTCCCCTGAAGTAGGCGGTATAAAACCCGTCAATATCTTCATCAGGGTAGATTTTCCGGCGCCGTTTGGCCCTAAAAGCCCGACGATTTCACCACTTTTTATTTCAAATGAAACTTTATTGAGGGCTTTCTGTTTCCCGTATTTTTTAGTGATGTTCTGAACTTTGATGGACATGGTTATGAAATATGATATTTTCTTATAATTGCAGAATAATATAAGACCTCAAAAGTATAAAATAATAAGGCATGATAACGCTTTATTGCTTATTTTTTAATCATTCGTGAGCGTTGCTGCCCGCGGCGATGAGTTTGTATTCAATTATAACCCTATTCTTTTTTTCAAAATTGAAATAAGGGCTTCTGTTACTAGTTTAAGTGATTCTTCCGCAATTTTATCCAGGCTCTTATTTTTAAATCTTTCGGCCAGATCTTTAAAAATGCTTTTCGGGGAGCTTAACTCTTTTTCAACTTTTTTATAACTGTTATCGCCTGCAATACTTTTTTCAATTTCTTTATCGCTGATGGCGGTTTTTTCTTTCAATACCGTTAGCAATTTTAAAAACACCTCATATTTCAGCGCCACCTGATTAGCATTCAATGTCCTGTCGTCGCTGGATTTATTGTCGACAGCAAATTTTTGTATGAAGCGGATCACATGAACATCAGAAACATGAAACCGTACCGTTCCTTTTTTACAGTCTTCAATTTCAACATTGGTTTTGAGCAATGCTTTATTCACCAATTCCCAATTTTCGGGCGAATCGTTCAGGTTCTTATATCTAACGCTTGCTATGGTCTGCATAGACCGGAGTTTATTTGGCGTTACCCGTAGAATTGTTGATAATTCGAAATCGGATAACTCTGCATCTGCTTTTTTGTAGGTATCGATCAGATAATAAAGGAAAGCTTCAAAATCAGCTTTAGATAAGACCCCCAGCCCATAAAAATTAATATTCTCTACCAGAGCACTACCGTATTTCCGGA